>DATFTS010000209.1:0-7824 GCA_035261645.1 Jatrophihabitans sp.
CCAGCCTGGCGGGGTGCGGCCCGGCACGACCGGCACCGCCGTCCCGGGCTACGACTTGAAGGTCCTCGACGAGGCCGGCGCCGAAGTCAGCGCCGGAGCACCGGGAACGTTGTACGTGCGCGGAGCTTCCACAGCCACCGGCTACTGGTCGCGCTACGACGCCACGCGCCAGGTGTTCCAGGGTGAATGGCTGCGTACGGGCGACACCTACATCCGCGATGTCGACGGCTTCTACACCTGCCTGGGTAGGACGAACGACATGCTGAAGGCAAGCGGCATGTGGGTCAGCCCGGCCGAGGTCGAGGGGCGACTGCTCGCCCACCCGGCGGTGGCGCAAGCCGTTGTCGTCGCCGCGGTGGATGAGGACGGGTTGGAGAAGCCCGTTGCCTATGTGCTGCTCCGCCCGGACGGCCAGGCCAGCGAGGACGAGCTGATCGGGTTCTGCCGGGACGGGCTGCCATCGTTCAAGCGCCCGCGCCGCGTCATCTTCGTCGACTCCTACCCGACCACCGCCACCGGGAAGGTCCGTCGCGTCGAACTGCGGGCGATGGCCGCGACCCTGCTCGCCTGATGCTCGACGGCCGCCCGCTCGTCGACGTGCACCTGCACCCGGCTCGCCTCGACAGCCTCAAGCTGCCCTGGGAGGTGTGGATGCAGAACCACGACCGGACGGACGTGCGCGAGCTCTACGCCGGCTCGGCCGTCGACCCCACCCGATTCGACGCGATGCTCGCCGCCGAAGGCGTCGACGTTGCTGTTGTGCTCGCCGAGTACAGCCCGCGGGTCACCGGCACCCAGTCGATCGAGGACATGGCCTGCCTCGCCCGCGGCGCCGGCCCCCGGGTCCGGTTCGCGGCCAACGTCAATCCGCACCTGCACTACCCGATCGAGGAGGAGCTGCTGCGCCAACTCGAGATGGGGGCGGTGGCCTTGAAGGTGCACCCGGTGCATGGCGGCTTCGCCGCGAACGACCGGGCTCTGTACCCGGCGTACGCCATGTGTCAGGAGCGGCGGGTGCCAGTGGTCGTGCACTGCGGCACGTCCACCTTTCCGGGCGCGATGAACAAGTTCGGCGATCCGATCCTGCTCGACGACGTACTGCGCGACTTCCGCAACCTCGACGTCGTCCTTGCCCATGGTGGGCGCGGCTGGTGGTACGACGCCGCGGCGTTTCTCGCGCTGTCGAACCCACGGGTCTGGATCGAGCTGTCCGGCCTGCCGCCGTCGCGGCTGCAGACGTACTACTCGCGGCACAACTGGGCTCGGCTTGCCCGGCGGATGATCTTCGGCACGGACTGGCCCGGCATTCCGGGAATCGCGAAGAACGCGCGCGAGGTTGCGGCACTATGCCCCGACGACGAGACCGCCGGCCTGGTGTTGGCCGGCAACGCGGCGCGGGTCTACGGTCTGCGGCTGTGAGCTTCCGTGGTCGCCGTCGAACCTGATCTTCGGCTGCGCTCGACGCAGGGTCGCGGAGTACTCGCCGCGACCATCCTCGGCAGCGGGATGGCGTTTCTGGACGCCACCGTCGTCAACGTTGCCCTGCCACGGATCGGCGACAACCTGCATGCGAGCCTGACCGAGCTGCAGTGGACGATCAACGCCTACACCCTGACCCTTTCCGGGCTGCTGCTGCTGGGCGGAGCTTTGGGCGACCGGTTGGGGCGCCGGCGCATCTACAACTTGGGCGTCCTCTGGTTCACCGCGGCGTCGGTCGGTTGCGCGCTCGCGCCCGATCCCGTGTTCCTGATCGCGATGCGGGCCCTGCAGGGAGTGGGCGCCGCACTTTTGACGCCCGGCTCGTTGGCCATCCTGGAGGCGGTCTTCCGCAAGGAGGACCGGGCGCCGGCGGTCGGCGCGTGGTCTGGTCTGGGCGGCGTCGCAACCGCGATCGGGCCCGTGCTCGGCGGAGTGCTGATCGGTGCGGCTCCCTGGGGTTGGCGGTTGGTCTTCCTGATCAACGTGCCGCTGGCGGCCGCAGTGATCTGGCTGTCCGCGCGGTACGTGCCGGAGACCCGTGATGAGCAGGCGCGTGGACCGCTTGACGTGCCCGGCGTGGTCCTGGCGGCCGCCGGGCTCGCTGCGGTCGTGTACGCGCTGACAGAAGGCCCGCGCGGAGGTTGGTCCCCGGCCCTCATCACGTGTCTCGTGGTCGGATTCGCGCTGCTTGCCGCTTTCGTGCTGGTCGAGGAGCGCTCAGCGAACGCGATCATGCCACTGTCGTTGTTCCGCTCGCGCAACTTCACTGGCGCGAATCTGGTGACCTTGGTGGTGTACGGCGCACTGTCCGGCGCACTGTTCCTGGTGCCGGTGCAGTTGCAGCAGGCGTCCGGGTACTCGCCGTTGCTCGCTGGCTCCGCGCTGCTGCCGATAACCGCGGTGATGCTGCTGCTCTCCGCGCGCATGGGGCGCCTGGCCGAGCGGATCGGGCCGCGCATCCCGATGACCGTCGGGCCGATCGTCGCCGCAGTCGGCCTCGTCTTGCTGGTGCGTGTCGGCACGCATGTGTCATATATCAGCGACCTGCTGCCCGCCCTGCTCATATTTTCCCTCGGCCTGGCGACGACCGTTGCGCCACTCACCGCGACCGTGCTCGCCGCTGCGCCGGCGCACCAGGTGGGGGTCGCCTCGGCGATCAACAACGACGTGGCGCGGGCCGCCGGCCTGCTCGCGGTCGCGGTGCTGCCGTCGCTCGCCGGTATCAACCAGCAGGTGTACGACAACCCCGCGCTGCTCTCGACGGGGTTCCATCACGCGGTGCTCATCTCCGCGGCGCTGTGCGCGTTCGGCGGCGTCCTCTCGGCGGTCCTGATCGAGAACAAGATGCCCTCGAACACGGCGGCCGCTCGGGAAGCCGACCCGGCAGCGCTGTGCCGCCACTGCGCGGTCAGCGCGCCGCACGCGCGCCCTTAGGGCGTCGACCGGAAACGCGTGTGACCGCCCCCCCGGTTGCAACCCACTCCGAAGTTGTCCGCGTTTCCGGCCGCGATGACGGCCGGACGGGCGGACAACTTGCCGAGAGTGGCGGGTGGGTTGCGACTCAGCCGGAAGTTGTCCGCGTTTCCAGCCGCTATGACGGCCGGACGGGCGGACAACTTGCCGAGAATGGGGGGTAGCGCGGTTTGCGGGGGTGAGAGTCCTAATCGGCGACCGAGAGCGAGAGGGCGAAGTCCTGGGCACGATCGGTCCACCAGTGCGTCAGCCGCAAGCCCGCCGCGGCGAGTTCGCGTTCGACGCCGCTACGACGAAACTTCGCCGAGATCTCCGTTCGCATCTCCTCGCCGCGGGCGAAGCGCACCGTCAGGTCAAGGGCTGGTATGTGCACCGTCTGCTCCTGCTGCGACCGCAACCGCATCTCGATCCACTCGTGGTCGCTGTTCCATACCGCTACATGGTCGAACTCGGCGAGGTCGAAGTCGGCGCCCAGCTCGCGGTTCAGGACGGCGAGCACGTTCTTGTTGAACTCGGCGGTGACCCCGGCCGCGTCGTCATAGGCCGCGATCAAGCGCTGCGGCGACTTCACCAGGTCGGTGCCGAGCAGGAACGCGTCGCCAGGTCGCAGCGTGGCGCGCACGTCGGCCAGGAAAGCTGCGCGCTGCTCCGGGTCCAGGTTGCCGATAGTCGAGCCGAGGAAGGCGAGCAGGCGGCGGGGATGGCGCGGGAGTTCGGTGAGGTGCTGCTCGAAGTCGCCGACGACCGGTTCGACGGTCAGCCCCGGGAACTCCGCAGCGATCGCCCTGCTGGCATCGGCGAGCACCGCGGGATCGACGTCGAAGGGGACGAAGCGGTGCAACGTGCCGGCGTCGCGCAATGCGTGCAGCAGCAGTCGGGTCTTCTCGGACGTGCCGCTGCCGAGTTCGACGAGGGTCTCGGCGTGGGTCAGGGACGCAATCTCGCCGGCGCGCTCGGTGAGGATCGCCCGCTCGGTGCGGGTGGGGTAGTACTCCGGCAGGCGGGTGATCTCGTCGAACAACTCACTGCCGCGCGCGTCGTAGAAGTACTTCGGCGGCAGTGTCTTCGGCTGCGCGGTGAGGCCGGCGAGCACGTCATCGCCCATCGAGTCGGCAAGCGCGTCGCGGTCGAGGAAGATCTGCACTAGGACGCCTCCAGGTCGGTGACGGCGACGCCGCTGGCCGTCACTTCGATCAGGTGGTGGTCGGGCACGTCGACCCAGCGCGGGTCGTCGTCCCACGGCTCGCTGGCGACGACGACACCGTCCGGTTCGATCAAGTAGCTGAGCTCGTCCCCCCAGGTGACGCCGAGGATGCGCTGCCCATCGGTCATCAACACGGACAGGTATGCCTCCGGATCGGCGGCCGCCACCGAGCGCAACGTGGTGACGACCCGCGACGGTCCCGAGGCGAACACATGCGCGGCCAGCAGCGCCGAGTCGCACGTCGATTCGGCGACCGGCGTTGCGGGCAACACCGCACGATCGACGCGGCCGTTGTGCGAGAGCAGCCACCGACCGTCGGTGAACGGCGCGGCCGCGGTCTCGTCCGGCGGCATGCCCACGGTCGCCGAGCGGACCGCGGCCAGGACGGCTCCCGACGACAGCAGTGGCGCGATCGAGGCGAAGGACGCGTCGCTCCACAGCGGTCGCGACGATCGCCAACGGTGCACCCTCCCCTCGGGGCCGTAGAGGCCGACGCCCCAGCCGTCGGCGTTGAGCAAGCCACGCTTTTGCCGCCGCGGCTGGTACGACTGCCGCAGCAGCCCGCACTGCGGTTCGAGGACCAATGACGCCACCGTCCGAGGCGCGCCGAGCCAGGCGAGGTGTCGACACATCAGGCCACGTCCCACGCGAGCCGTACCCCGCAGAAGATCTGCCGCCGGATCGGGAGGTCCCAATTGCGGAAGGACGGCCGGATGGCCGCGCCGCCGACCGCCCACGACCCGCCGCGCAACACCCGGAAGTCACTACCGAAGAACGGCGCGCTGTACTGCTCGTACAGCATCGGCCTGAACCCGGGCCAGGGCTTGAAGCCGGACGACGTCCACTCCCAGACGTCGCCGATCAACTGCTCGACGCCATAGGCGGACGCGCCGCCTGGATACGCGCCGACCTGCGCAGGACGCAACGCGCCGCCGCCGAGGTTGGCGAGCCCGGGGCTGGGCTCAGCCGTTCCCCACGGCCAGCGCCGCCGCCGCGCGGCCTGCGGATCCCAGGTGCAGGCCTTCTCCCACTCCTGCTCGGTCGGCAGCCGCGCGCCCGCCCATGCGGCATAAGCCTCCGCCTCGAAGAAGCAGACGTGCTGCACCGGCTCGTCCGCAGGGATCTCCTCGACGATCCCGAACCGCCGCCGCGAACCGTCCGGCGACCAGAACAACGGGCGCTCGAGGTTGGCCTCGCACCGGTACGCCCAGCCGCGCCCGGACCACCACTGCGGCTGGTCATAGCCGCCGGCTTCGACGAACCGCTGCCACTCGGCGTTGGTCACCGGGAAACGCGCGATGCGAAACGCCGGCAACTCGACTACATGTGCCGGCCGCTCGTTGTCCAGCGACCACGGTTCGTCCACGCCGTTCACACCCAATACGAACGGGCCGGCCGGCACGAGCACCGAGTCGTGTTCCGCAGCCCGCCCGGGCGGCAGCGCGCTGCCCACGCCCAGGAGCGGCTCGCCGGTGCGCAGCTGATGCGTTGCCAGCATCGTCTCGACGTGCTGCTGCTCGTGCTGCTCGACCATGCGGAACGGGAACAGCCCGTCGTCCTCGTCGGTCTTGTCCAGTGCGTCGAAGATCCGGCCTCGGACGTCAGCGATGAACAAGCGCGCCTCGCGCGGGCTGAGCAGGGGGAGGGTCACGCGCGACGCGCGCGGGTGCTCGAACGCGTCGTACAGCTTCTCGATCTGCGCGGGTAGCAACCCCTGCTCGGCCGCGTCTCCGCGCCGCAGCAGCCAGAGATCTTCCTGCTGGCCGATGTGCGCGAGGTCCCAGACGAGTGGGCTCATCAACGCGTTGTGCTGGCGGGTCAACTCTGCGTCGGGGAACTCGGTCAGCTGCAAGGTCCGCAGCCTGGCCTCTTCAAGGGCAGCGCAGGTGTGGGCGGCCTGCTCAGCAGGCATGTGCTTCCTCCTCGAGGACGGAGAGTGGGCCGTGTGCCTCGGCTCGGGCGCGCAGCTCGTCGCCGGGCGACTGCCTTCGCTCGATCAGCTCGGCCAGCCGGTGCAGGTCCGGTTGCAGCGCAGGTGCGCACCGGGCAGCGGCGACCTCGACGCAGCCGCGCGTCGCCGCCCAGACACGGGCGTCCCTGAGCCCGCGGCGGGCCGCGTCGGCCCAGCGGTCGCGAACCGGCTCGCAGAGTTCGGCTGCACGCTCGGCCGCCACGTCATCGTCGATGAGCGTCACGGTCAACGCGGCGAGCGCAGGCCACCACCGGTCGGGCAGTGCGTCGAGGCAGCGGATCTCCACGTAACCGCGTGGCCGGATCGGTGGGAACAGGGTGGTGAGGTGATAGTCGAGGTCGGCCGTGGTGGGCGGGCGCCCGGACGGCGCAACCCCGCGCAGCCACGCCCGGAACGGCAACCGCCGCGTCATGGGGGTCACCCGATCGCCATCGCGGACAAGCATCACCGGCGCGTTGAGTGCGTAGGAGGCCCACGCTGCGGTTGGCTCCGAATCCGGGAGGGGATCGCTGCGGCTGTGGTCAATGCCGTGCCACGCCTGCTGGCGCATCGACCGCCAACCCGACGAGCGGCCGCCAAGGTACGGCGAGCAGGCCGACGCGGCGACGAGGACGGGACCGAGACTGCGGATGCGTCCCAGCCGCTGCGACCACCGTGCGGTCGGGCCGGCGTCGAGGTTGATCTGCAGTGCAGCCGTCGCGGTCATCATCGACTTGCCAGGGACTGCGCAGCCTAGGGCGTCGAAGTGCCGTTCCATCGCCGCGTACCGCGCGCTGGGGTTGATGCGCTCGGCCGGCCGGGCCGGATCGGCGCCCAGCGGTGCGCCGCCGAACCCGGCCGCGGCCAGCCCCACCTGAAGCGCGGCGCGGTCGGCGCGCAGCGCCGCAACTGCCGCGGTGACGTCGGGCAGCGGCATGGTGGACAGCTCCACCTGGCCGCCGGGCTCGACGCTCACCCGGCTGCCGGCCGGCATCGGCGACAGCGCGGCAGTGAGGGCCTGCACCTGCGCCCATCGCGGGCGACGATCCGGGCGGCGGAAGTCGACGAGGTGGAACTCCAACTCCAGTCCGACCTGCCCACCCGGGCTCTCCCGAAGCGCGCCGTCGCTGATGTGCTTTCGCGCTGCTTCTAGGGGATCGGCGGCCCGGACGAGCGGATCGTCGTCGAACGGGACTGTGTTCAGTTGAGCGGTCATCCGCCCCCTCCAGGTCCGGACCGGTCGCATGGCGACCGCGGGTCGGTGCGGGGGCGGCCCCTGATCGCTCAGCAGGCCGTCCTCGTGGTGTTGCCAACGAAAAGTCTGGCGTACCCCTATGACAACGTAAGCCACCTACGCCTGAGTTCAGCAAGTCGTAATGTCGCCGTAAACGCGTTGATCGGCGGAGGACGGCCTTCAGTCGGGCCGCGGCGGGGCCGGCTCGCCCGCGCCGAGCCGGGCGCGCCCGGGCGAGATCGCGCCGCGCAGCTCCGGCTGCTGAGGCTGGACGCGGGATAGCGTCTCGCGCATGAGTCCAGCGCCGACCGCTGCAGAGATCGCCGATGCTGTCCGCTCCGGCCGGCAGAGCGCACGCGCGGCGGTCGAAGACGCACTCGCCCGGATCGAGGCCGTTGACGGCCGGATCGGCGCCTACCAGAAGGTGCGCGCGGCGGCAGCGCTTCGCGAGGCCGACGCGGTGGACGCCCGCGCCGATCGGGC
>DATFTS010000210.1:0-3253 GCA_035261645.1 Jatrophihabitans sp.
GTCCGTTGCTTTTCCTGCCGTAGGGACGCTGCGCCGCCGCGCAGCGTCCCGAGCGGAGGAAAGGTGCGATACCCGGGCAGCGGAACATTCGGGGACGGGCAGCGATTGACTGGTGACGTGGATGCCGTTCGCACCGGCCCGCGGGTGCGGGCTCCCGAACTCATGGCGGGCGACTGGTTCAACACCGCCGCCCCGCTGACTCTTGCCGGCCTGCGCGGGCGGTTCGTCCTGCTGGACTTCTGGACCTTCGCCTGCGGCAACTGCCTGCACGTGCTCGACGAACTGCGCCCGCTCGAGGCGGAGTTCAGCGACGTCCTCACCGTCATCGGCGTCCATTCGCCGAAGTTCCCGCACGAGGCGGAACCGGCGGCGCTGGGCGCGGCGATCGAGCGCTACGAAGTGCATCACCCCGTCCTCAACGACCCGCAGCTACAGCTCTGGCGCCAGTACGCGGTGCGGGCGTGGCCGACGCTCGTCCTGATCGATCCGGAGGGGTACGTCGTCGCCCAAGCCGCCGGCGAGGGTCAGGTGAGCGCGCTCGCCGCGATGATCAACGAACTGTCCCGGCTGCACGAGGAGCGTGGCACGCTGCACCGCGGCAGCGGCCCGTACACCCCGCCGAACCCGCAGCCGTCGATCCTCCGGTTCCCGGCGAAGGCGATCGTGCTGCCTGCCGAGCGCAGCGGCGAGGAGACCGACACGCTGCTCGTCGCGGACGCGGGTCACCACCAGGTGGTCCAACTCGCGCTCGACGGCGAGACGGTGCTGCGCCGCTTCGGCAGCGGGGAGCGGGGTGCGCCGTTCGCCGAGCCGAACGGCCTGGCGCTGTTGCCGCCGGGGATAGCGTCCTTCGACATCGCGGTCGCGGACACCGCCAACCACGTGCTTCGCGGCATCCGGCTCGGCGACGGCGAGATCACGACGATCGACCTCCCGCAGTCGCTGGCGGGCGCGCAGACGATCACGGGCGCGATCCCGGACGTGCTTTCGCCGTGGGACGTCGTCTGGTGGCCGGCGATCGGACGGCTCGTGGTGGCCGCGGCCGGTGTGCACTTGCTGCTCGCCGTCGACCCCACCGACGGATCGGCCGACGTTCTCGCCGGCACCACCGTCGAGGGTCTACGGGACGGGCCGGCCCGCGATGCCTGGTTGGCGCAGCCGTCGGGACTCGCAGTGGACGGTGACCGGCTCTGGTTCGTCGACTCCGAGTCCTCGGCGCTGCGCTGGGTGGACGCGGCCATGACGGTCGGCACCGCAGTTGGCGAAGGCCTGTTCGACTTCGGCTACGTCGACGGCGCGGCGACTGACGCGCGGCTGCAGCATCCGCTGGGCGTCACGGTTCTGCCCGACCACTCGATCGCCGTACTCGACACCTACAACGGTGCCGTCCGCCGCTTCGACCCGGCGGCGGGCACCGTCAGCACGCTGGCGCGCGGCCTCGCCGAGCCGTCCGGGGCCGTGCTGGTCGGCGATCAGCTGGTGGTGGTCGAGTCGGCGGCCCACCGGTTGGTACGGCCCGTGCCGGCCTCGGAGCTGGTGATCGGAGCTGCCTTGAGCACTGCCCGGCCACCCTCGCATCTGGCGCCCGGCAGCGTGGCCCTCACCGTCATGTTCGAGCCGGCACCGGGCCGCAAGCTGGACGACCGCTTCGGCCCGTCCACACGACTTGTCGTCTCCGCGTCGCCGCCGCAGCTGCTGACCGAGGGCGCCGGTGAAGGCTCTGACCTGCGCCGCATACTCCGGCTGAAGCCAGGGTCGGGCGTGCTGCACATCAGCGCACAGGCCGCGTCGTGCGACGACGCCGGCGAGCACCCCGCTTGCTACCTGGCCCGGCAGGACTGGGGCGTTCCGGTCGACGTCGACGCGGCAGGCGAGCGCGAACTGCAGCTGGTGCTGCTGGGCTGATTGTCCCTGCGCGATAGCGTCAGGAGAGTGACGCAGCGACCCATTCGCATAGCCCTGCAAATTCAACCGCAACACGCCGACTACGACGCCATTCACCGCACGGTCATCCAGGCGGAGAGCATGGGCGTGGACGTCATCTTCAACTGGGACCACTTCTACCCGCTCTACGGTGATCCGGACGGCAAGCACTTCGAGTGCTGGACGATGCTCGGCGCATGGGCCGAACAGACCACCCGCGTCGAGATCGGGGCGCTGGTCACCTGCAACAGCTATCGCAATCCACAACTGGTCGCCGACATGGCCCGCACGGTCGACCACATCAGTGGGGGCCGGCTCATCCTCGGTATCGGTTCCGGCTGGTTCCGGAAGGACTACGACGAGTACGGGTACGACTTCGGGACGGCCGGATCCCGGTTGGACCAGCTCCGCGACGACCTGCCACTTATCGAGGCGCGCTGGAAGGAGCTCAACCCACCGCCGACGCGGAAGATCCCGGTGCTGATCGGCGGCGGCGGCGAACGCAAGACGCTGCGCCTGGTGGCCCAGCACGCGGATATGTGGCATTCGTTCAGCGATCTGGAGACGTTCAAGCACAAGTCCGAGGTGCTCGCCGGCCATTGCCGTGACCTGGGGCGCGATATCGGTGAGATCGAGCGGTCCGTCGGCGCGCCCGAGGGCGACCCGGCCGAGGTCGGTCCGCGCCTCGTCGACGCCGGCGCCACATTGTTCACAGTGGGCGTGTGCGGGCCGGATTACCCGCTCGAGCGGCTGGGCCGCTGGGTCGACTGGCGGGACAGTCTCTGATCATGGCGCGCGCCGCATGGTTCTTTTCGGTACCGGACGAGGGTGAGCTGCCCGACAGGCTGCGCGGACTGTTCGCGAAGGCGCGCGAGACGGTTGGCTTCGTCCCGAACGTGTTTCGCTCCTACAGCTATCGGCCTGAGCGACTGTCGGCGTGGTTCGCGCACTACAAGCAGTTGCACGAGCCCACCGAGCATCTCGACGCCGCAGACCGCGAGATGATCGCGGTGGTGGTCAGTGCCTACAACCGGTGCACCTACTGCATCGTCGCGCACGGACACGCGCTGGCAGAGGCGCTGGGCGACCGCGTGCTCGCCGACTACATCGCGACGAACTGGCGCCATGCCGGCCTCGACGAGCGACGCAGCGCCATCTGCGACTACGCGGAGAAGTTGACGGCCCGTCCACACGAAATGACGGAGGACGATCTGCGCCGGCTACGCGACGTCGGCCTCTCCGACCACGACGTCTGGGACGTCATCGAGATCGCCGCCATGTACAACTTCACAAACCGGATGGCGCTCGGGCTAGGACAGCAACCCAACGT
>DATFTS010000211.1:0-1686 GCA_035261645.1 Jatrophihabitans sp.
GGGTGGTCGTAGAAGTGCCGCAGCTTGATCAGCTCCGGGGCCCCCTCGCCGGCCACCCGGTGCGCCTGCTCGAGATCCTCGCGGTACTGCCGGCACGCCGAGTAGGACGCGGTAGCGCTGGTGGTGAACACCAACGCGCGCCGGACATGGTTGTCACGCATCTGCCGAACCGCGTCCGCGACGTACGGCTTCCAGTTGCGATTACCCCAGTAGATCGGCAGCGCGATGTCGTGGGCGGCGAACTCCTCGCGCAACGCGGCGATCAGCGCGCGGTTCTGGGCATTGATCGGCGACACCCCGCCGAAGTGTTGGTAATGCTCGGCCACCTCGGCTATCCGGTCCGGCGGCACACTCCGTCCACGCGTCACGTTGTGCAGGAACGGCGTGACATCGTCTGGGCCGTCCGGCCCGCCGAAGGACTGGACCAGCAGCGCGTCGGCTGCGATCGCCACGACTTCTCCTTCGCGTCACACACCCATGGCGTGGAAGCCACCGTCGACGTGGATCAGTTCGCCGGTCGTCGCCGGGAACCAGTCCGACAGCAGCGCCAATGTGCTGCGCGCCACCGGCTCCGCGTCGGTGTTGTTCCAGCCGAGCGGAGCACGCCCGTCCCACGCATCTTCGAAGGTAGCGAAGCCCGGGATGCTCTTCGCCGCCATGGTCCGGATCGGTCCCGCCGCGATCAGGTTGACCCGGATGTGCCGGCTCCCGAGCTCGCGGGCCAGGTAGCGCGACGTGGACTCGAGGGCCGCCTTCGCCACGCCCATCCAGTCGTAGGCGGGCCACGCGACGCGGGCGTCGAAGTCCAGTCCGACGATCGAGGCGCCGTTCTCGGGGAACAGCGGCAAGGCGGCAACCGCCAGCGCCTTCAACGAGTACGCCGACACGTGCAAGGCAGTCGCGACATCCGACCACGGCGCGTCGAGGAACCCGCCGCCGAGGCAGGACCCCGGCGCGAACCCGATCGCATGTACGACGCCGTCGATGCCGTCGACGTGTTCGCGCACCCGCTCTGGCAGCGATTCGAGCTGTTCCTCGTTGGTCACGTCCAACTCGATGAGCGGTGCCGGCTGCGGCAGCCGTGAGATCACCCGCTCGACGAGTGACATCCGACCGAAGCCGGTGAGCACGAGCGTCGCTCCCTGCTCCTGCGCCAACTTGGCGATGGAGAAGGCGATCGACGCGTCGGTGATCACCCCGGTCACGAGCAGGCGCTTGCCGTCGAGCAGACCCATTTGCGTGTCCTCCCTAAAGGCCCATGCCGATGCCGCCGTCGACCGGCAGCACCGCGCCGGTGACGTACGCCGCCGCGTCCGATGCGAGATACACCGCCGCACCGGCAACCTCCGCGGCAGTGCCGTAACGCTTCAGTGGCACCCCGTCCAGTACCTCCTTGCGCCGGGCGTCGGTCATGACCGCCGTCATGTCGGTCTCTACGAAGCCTGGGGCGATGACGTTCGCGGTGATCGAGCGGCTGCCGAGCTCACGCGCGACCGCGCGAGCCAGCCCGACGAGCCCCGCCTTGCTCGCGGCGTAGTTCGCCTGGCCCGGCGCGCCGACGAACGCCACGACGGACGAGATGAAGATCATCCGACCGCTGCGCGCGCGGAGCATGCCGGGCGTCGCCCGCTTTGCCACGCGATATGCGCCGGTCAGGTTGGCGTCGAGCACGCGCTGGAACGACTC
>DATFTS010000212.1:0-5841 GCA_035261645.1 Jatrophihabitans sp.
CGTACAACCCGAGCACCGGCGAGCCCAACCACAACATGTGTGTACTGGCCGGGTTCCCCACCGCGCCGGCCAAATCCATCAAGACCCCCGAGGTCGGCGGCCCGCAGAATGCGACCGCCTTCGGCGGCATGTGGTTCGCCAACGACACCACCCTCTACGTTGCCGACGCTGGCAATGGTGACCAGACCTTCGACGGCACCACGTACACCGGCGCTGCGAAGCAGACGCTCGCGGGGATCCAGAAATGGTCCCTTGTCAACGGCAACTGGACATATGACTACACCTTGCAGTCCGGCCTCGGCCTCGGTGTGACATATCAAGCCGACGGGCTGCCGACCGGCACCAACCCCGCAACCGGTCTGCCATGGGCGCCGGCAGCGGACGGTGTGCGCAACCCCACCGGCAAGGTCAACTCGGACGGGTCGGTCACCCTCTATGGGGTCACCAGCACGATCGGCGGCGTGTCCGACCCCGGCGCGAACCCCAACAAGCTCGTGACAATCACTGACAATCTGGCAGCCACCACCCTGCCGACCGCAGAATCGTTCACGACCCTGCGCTCGGCAGCAGCCGGCGACGTCTACCGCGGAGTCGCGTTCACGCCAGGTTTTTGACGAGCGCGACGATACGTCGACAGAACGGCCCCAGAGCGACGCCCAACCCGGCCCGCTCTGGGGCCTTGATCAGGTTGTCCCTGCCGAAGCGGTCATCTCGTTTAGCGCTGCGCGGTACGGTCGGCGCAGTGCGACGTACTTTTCGAAGTTCTTGCCTGTGGCGAACACCGCCTCATGGAACTCCTTGATCGCCGTGGACGGGGTTCCGGCGGACTTCTCGATCTCGATTCCGTAGAGGCCCACCGCCTTGTCGGTGTTTACGATGGCCGCCCGCAACTGGTTGGTGATCTCGTCGAGTTGCAGCTCGAGCTTTCCGATCTTAAGGAGCGCCTTGTAGATTTGGTCGAGCTGCTGACCAACATCTCTGTTGCTTCCCTTGTATTTGTCGATGTTCGGATCGGCTTTCTTCATGGTTTGCCACGCTCTGCGCAATTCGGTCGCCATGCTCACCCATTTCGGTTGGCCGGCGGGGCCTGGCGCCGCCGCACGGGGCTGCGGGCAGTCTCGCTAACGGCGATGGCGGCTGTCCAGTAACGGCGAATACAGGGTTTCAGTACGACGCAGTGGTCGTCGGCTGAGCCGAGAACCCACAGACCAAACGGGCTGGCGAGTGCCGGATCCACTATTCACTTGCTCTAATGGGTGGCATGGGCCGGGTGTTCGCGAACTGGGCGGCGACGTGGCGCGTTCGCCGCTTGGTGTTCGTGCTCGGGCTTCTCGCGGATGCAGCGTGTATTGCCATGACGGTGGCGGTTTTCACCAATGGCCTGGGCTCTCGACCGTTCGCCGGCTTTCTCCTCCTCGCGCTTGTACTCCAGGGCCTTCACGACGCGATTGTCCGCATCTACGATCGTCGCGAGCATCGCAGCTCCGCGATGATCTCGACGTCAGCAAGTAAAACCCCGCACCTGCCGGTTTCCCAGCAAGTACGGGGCCTGTAGTAGCGGGGGCAGGATTTGAACCTGCGACCTCTGGGTTATGAGCCCAGCGAGCTACCGAGCTGCTCCACCCCGCGTTGGTGTTCTCCACCTTACCTAACGTCGAACACCGGCTCCAAATCGCCGCCGCTAGCGTGACGGTGTGCAGATCCGCGCAGTGCAGTGGGACGACCCGGCAGCCGCCACGCTGCGCGCCGCGCAGCGGGTCGAGATCGCACAGCGGTACGGCACGCCTGATTCCGAGCCTGGCACACCGCCGTCCGCAGCGGACATCGCCTACTTCGTCGTCGCCGTCAACGCGGAGGGCAAACCGGTCGGGTGCGGCGGCCTGCGCGGGCTGGACGAGCACACCGGCGAGGTCAAGCGGATGTACGTCGTCCCGCAAAGCCGCGGCACCGGCGTAGCCACCAGAGTTCTGCAAGCACTCGAGGCCCACGCCCGCGAGATCGGCTGGACGCACCTGAGGCTGGAGACCGGCGATGGGCAGCCGGACGCGGTCGCGTTCTACACGCGCGAGGGCTACCGGCCGATCCCGCGCTTCGGCGCGTACGCGGACACGCCAAGCTCCCTCTGCTTCGAGCGGGCTCTGACCTAGCGCCCGGCGGCCCGACGCTCGTACGCCTGCCGCTCGGGGGAGTGTGCGGCGTCGGCCAGCAGACGGTCGGCGCGGGTCGCGCGCATGAACCACCCCTGACCCCGCCGCGGCACCAACGCCAGCGAGCGGCCGAGAACGTTCAGCGACCTCGGCACGTACACGTCCAGCCGCGGCCGCTGCAGCACGGCCACGATCGCGTCCGCCACCTGCTCGGGCGTAGTCGTCTTGATCAGCCAGTGGTCCTTGACGCCGTCGGCCAGCTCGGTTCGGACGATGGCGGGCATCACGCACGAGACGTCGATGCCGCTGCCGTGCAGCTCGTGGTGCAGCGCCTCGCACAGCCCGACCACGCCGAACTTCGTCGCGCAGTACGTAGCGACGCCCGGGAAGCCGCCCTTGCCGGCCGCCGACGCCACATTGACGATCTGCCCCTGCCCGCGCGGGCGCATCCGCCGCACCGCCTGCTGCGAACCGAAGATCACCGCGTGCAGGTTGATCTCCAGCTGGCGCGCGATCGACTCCGGGCTTTCGTCCATGAACGCGGTCACGGGCATGATCCCGGCGTTGTTGATCAGTACGTCGATCGGGCCGAGCTCGTCCTCGACGCCATCGAGGAACGACGCGAAACCAGCGTGATCGGTCACATCCAACTTCCGGCCGATCGTCTGGTTGCCGATTCCGACCGCCACACCGGCTGCCAGATCACCGTCCAGGTCGCCGATCGCGACCGCCGCTCCTTCGCGCGCAACGGCCCTCGCCGTCGCTGCACCGATGCCGCGTGCGGCACCGGTGATGACGACGACCTTGCCAGTCAGCTCACGGGGCGAGCGAGCCATGCGCGTCCTTCCGACGTGTGGCCGAGTGGTCAGGTGCAGTCTGCCGCGTCTACGCATTGCCCGCATGCTGGACGCAAACGCGGCAGAAATCCGTCAACTGCGCCGCAGATGCGGGCGTCCGAGGCTATTCTTTCCTCATGCCCGACTACCGGCTTCGCGAGGCCGCCGACCTGCTCGGCGTCAGCGACGACTCACTGCGCCGCTGGGCGGACACCGGTCGCGTCGCCGCGACCGTCGACGACGCCGGCCGCCGGGTGATCGCCGGCGCCGAGCTCGCCCGGTTTGCCGAGGAGAACGCGGCACCGGTCCCGGAGGCCAACGCGATCGTGCGCGAATCAGCACGTAACCGGTTCGTCGGACTGGTGACGCGAGTGCTGCGGGACAACGTGATGGCGCAGGTCGAGATGCAGTGCGGGCCTTATCGCGTCGTTTCGCTGATGAGCCGCGAAGCCGCGGACGAGCTAGGGCTCGAGCCCGGCGTCACGGCCGTCGCATCGGTGAAATCCACCAACGTCGTCGTCGAGGTACCGGAGGCCGGCCGGTGAAACCCGCACTCACCTTGGCGGTGGCCGCCACCGCGCTCAGCCTTGTCGCGTGCTCCTCATCCGCAAAGGCCGGCGGCGGGGGAGCGGCGAGTCCGTCGAAACTCTCGGGCGCGATCACGGTGGACGCGGCCTCGTCGCTGACCGAGGCGTTCGACGCGTTGAAGTCGCAGTTCGAGACGGCCCACCCAGGCACGACGATCAAGCTCAACTACGGCGCCAGCTCGGATCTGTCGACGCAGATCTCGCAGGGTGCGCCCGTCGATGTGTTCGCGTCGGCCTCGGAGAAGAACATGCAGTCGCTCGGCAGCCAGGCGGTCGGCGCGAAGGACTTCGTCTCGAACACCCTCGAGATCGCCGTCCCGCCGGGCAATCCGGCGCACATCGGTTCCGTCACCGACCTTGCCAACCCGGGTGTGAAGGTCGCCGTCTGCGACCCGGCCGTTCCGTGCGGCGTCGTCGCGCAGCAGGTGTTCACCAACGCGAAGGTCACCGTCCAGCCGAAGGCGAGCCTGGCCGACGTCAAATCCACCCTGGCGGCTGTCGAGTCCGGCGAGGTGGACGCGGGGCTCGTGTATGTCACCGACGTGCGTGCCGCGGCAGGCAAGGTCGTCGGCGTGCCGATCCCCAATGACGTCAACGCCAGCACCACCTACCCGATCGCCGTGCTGAAGGGCAGCACGAACGCGGTTCTTGCCCGCGCGTTCGTCGCGTACGTGCAGTCGGCCGCCGGACGCAACGTGTTGACCGCGGACGGCTTCGAACAGCCGTGACTCACGCTCGGCAACGCGCCGCGCTCGGCACTCCGGCGGTCGTCCTGCCGCCCGCGCTGATCGGCCTGCTGTTCCTGTTGCTGCCGACGCTGGCGATGCTTGTGCGCACGCCATGGTCTCGGCTCGGCGCCATCTACCGTGACCAGCACGTCTGGGCGGCGCTGCGCATCTCACTCGAGTCGTCGCTGGAGGCGACGGCCGCCTCGCTCGTCTTCGGTGTGCCACTCGCGTGGCTGCTCGCCCGGGTGCGCATGCCCGGGATCGGCATCGCGCGCGCGATCGTCACGATCCCGCTGGTGCTGCCGCCAGTCATCGGCGGCGTCGCGCTGTTCAACGCGTTCGGCCGCAAGGGCCTACTGGGCAGCCCAATTCACTCGGTGTTGGGCCAGGACCTCCCCTTTTCGTTTCCAGGCATCGTCCTCGCGCAGGTGTTCGTCGCGATGCCATTCCTCGTGATCACCGTCGAAGGCGCGTTCCGCATCTCCGACCGCGGCGTCGAAGAGGCCGCCGCCACACTCGGCGCTTCGCGATCGCGCATCTTCTTGCAGGTGACCGTCCCACTCGTCCTGCCCGCCATCGTCGCCGGCGCCGTGCTGTGCTGGGCACGCGCGCTGGGCGAGTTCGGCGCCACGCTGCTGTTCGGCGGCAACGTGCCCGGGTCGACACAGACGTTGCCGACATTGGTCCTCAGCGTGTTCCAGCGCGACCCCGCAGACGCCCCCGCGCTCGCGCTCCCGCTGATGGCCGTTGCGGTCGTCGTCCTCGTCGGGTTGCGCGACAAGTGGCTGCGCCCGATCGCGTCATGACGATGGCAGTGGCCGGATCGGCCAGGCTCGGCGAATTCGTGCTCGACGTCGCGGTCGACGCGGTGCAGGGCGAGGTGCTCGCGGTGTTGGGGCCCAACGGCGCCGGCAAGTCAACCCTGCTTCGGTTGTGCGCCGGGTTGCTCGGCCTCGACGGGGGCGTCATCCAACTGGGCGACGAGGTTCTCGACGACCCGGCGCGCGGCGTCTTCCGCACCGCGCAGCAACGGCACATCGGCGTCGTGTTCCAGGACCACCGACTGTTCCCGCACCTGCGCGTGATCGACAACGTGGCCTTCGGCGCGCGCGCCCGCGGCATCAGGCGGCAGGACGCGCGCGGGCAGGCGCGGCGCTGGCTCGAACGCCTCGGCATCGCCGACCTCGCCCGCCGTCATCCCCGGCAGCTCTCCGGCGGGCAGGCGCAGCGCGTCGCCCTCGCCAGAGCGCTTGCCAGCGAGCCGCGCGCGCTATTGCTGGACGAGCCGTTGGCCGCGCTCGACGTGCAGACGCGCGCGGCGGTGCAGGGTGAGCTGCGCGAACACCTGGGTGCGTTCGAAGGCCCGGCCGTCCTGGTGACTCATGATCCGATCGAGGCGCTGCTGCTCGCGCAACGCATCGTTGTCCTCGAGCACGGCCGGGTGGTGCAGGCAGGCACGCCCGCGGAGATCACTGCGACGCCGCGCACGCCCTATGTCGCACGGCTCGTCGGCATGAACCTGTTCGTCGGCGCGGCGTCGGGT
>DATFTS010000213.1:0-10772 GCA_035261645.1 Jatrophihabitans sp.
TGGGCATCGGCGCAGGCTGGAACGAGGAGGAGGCGCGCGGTCTCGGGCTGCCGTTCCCGCCGACCGCCGAGCGCTTCGAGCGGCTCGAGGAGGCGCTGCAGATCTTCCTGCAGATGTGCAGCGACGACGACGGGCCTTACCGCGGCAAGCACTACCACTTGGAGCGCACGCTGAACGTGCCGCAGACGCTCCAGCGGCCGCACCCGCCCATCTTGATCGGCGGGGGAGGTGAGCGGAAGACGCTGCGGCTCGTGGCCAAGTACGCCGACGCGTGCAACCTCTTCCTCTCGCCCGAACTTCCGCACAAGCTCGACGTCCTCCGCGGGCACTGCGACGACATCGGCCGCAACTACGACGAGATCGAGAAGACCGTCATGATGCCGTTCGATCCAGGCCCCAACGGCGAGAACGCCGACGCGATTCTCGAGCGCCTGCGGGAACTGGCCGGGCTCGGCGTGACGCACGTGCAAGGCTCGCTCAAGGACGTCGGCACCTTCACCCCGATCGAGATCATGGCCGAGAAGGTCATTCCGGCCGCGGCCGCGCTGTAGTGATCGCGGTCGTCAGCTGAGGCGCGTCTGCGTCCCTTACGGACCGATCAGGGCGGAGTTGTCCGTACCCCGCTGAGAGGCGGCGCTACGAAACCGCAGCGGGGACGTTGACTGCGCTGTGTGTGACCCGAGATCATCACTCGTAGTCTCTGGGGCAGTTGTTACGGGAAATGTGGGGGAAGTCCATGTCCGCACGCCATCGTCGGGCTGTGCCGCGCCGGGTTCCTGGTCGCCGGCTAGCTGGGGCGGGACTCGCCGGAGTGACGGCCGCGCTGGCGGCGGCACCATTTGCCCACGCCGAGACCGCGCCCACCCCGAGTCCGCAGCCGTCGCCGAATCCGACGGCCGGGAAGGCAGCGGCAAGCCACCCGAAGCCGGCGGTCGTGACGACGTCGGCGTCGTCGTCAACCATCGTGGTGCCGCCGAATTTCGGCTTGCAGAAGATCCGCGTCGGTACCCAGATCAAGAGCGGCGCGTGGGTACCGCCGGGCACCAACACCGGCAACACGCAGATCAAGATTGACGAAACGGGTCCCGGCGCGCCCGGGGTTTACGGGAACTCCTGCACGACGCTAACCGGTAGCGAAGATCCCAATTCGACCGAGACCTACTGCTTCTTCACGCCCCCGGTGGCCTCCGTGCGGGCAGTGAAGAAGGCTGGGTTGATTCCGGCGACGCTGATCCCGGCGACCGCGCCGACCACCAGCCAGGACTATTTCCCGATACCCGGCGACACCGTCACGTTCACGCAGACCACCGTGCGGGACAACCTGGTCATCGACTCGGTCTCGAAGACCGTCCCACCGTGCGTCACCGTGCCGAGCAACGACTACCCGTTGTGCGACCCGAGCGGCGTGTTTGACGTGGTTTTCAACGACGGCGGGCTACCGCCTGCGGCGAAGAACGACACCGCATCCGTTCTGACCGGCAAGAGCGTCGACGTCAAGGTCGGTAAGAACGACTTCACCAACGGCGCGCCCACAACCGTGACGCACGTATCCAACCCGAAGCACGGCGCAGCGACGATCGTCGGAACCGGGCCAAACGCGCAGTCGATCAGCTACAAGTCCGACGCCGGCTTCGTCGGCACCGACTCGTTCACGTACACGATCTCGACGCCGAACGGGACGTCGAGTGCAACCGTGAAGGTCACCGTCCTTGCCCCGCCACCCACCGCGGCAAACGACAGCGCGACGACCACGAGCGGCAACTCCGTGACGATCAACGTGCTGGGTAACGACAGCGCCAATGGCGGCGGAGCCTTGCACGTCTCGTCGGTCGCGGCACCGGCTCACGGCAGCGCGCGGATCTCGGGCGGTGCGGTCGTCTACACGCCGGACGCCGGCTTCGTCGGGGCGGACACCTTCAGCTACGTGGCGGCGACGGCGTTCGGTAGCGCCACCGGGACGGTGACCGTCACCGTGACGGCGTCGCACGGCCTGGCCAGCACGGGCTCGTCGGACTCGCGGATTGCCGAGATCGCGATCCTGATGCTCATCACCGGCGGGGCGGCGACAGTCGTCGGTCGGCGTCGTTACCGTGCAAAGCACGTCGGACTCCACTGAGCTGAGTGCCCGGCAGGGGCCGGGCTGGTGGCAGTGTCTCGCCGTCACCCGTGAGGGCAGGCCGGTGTGGGTTGCCGGGGTGTTGTCCGCTCGGTACCCGCCCGGCGCGCACGTCGAGTTGCTCGTCGAGACCGCCGAGCTCGAGGTGGGCCAAGACGCGATCTGCGCGGCCCACTTCGACGACGACGGACGGGTCACGGCTCTGCGACCGGGTCCGCGCGGCGCGCCGAAGGCACCCCCGCTCTGGTTCGTTGAGGTCCGTGAGTCGGCTGCGTCCCCGCCGGCCGTGAGCCTGGTGGCCTTCACCGGGCACGGCGTCGCGGCTGGGTCGCTGCTCGACGAGACCGACATCGGCGGCACGTCGGCGAGCGCCGCCGACCAGGTCGGGGCGGTCCGCTGGTATCCGGCGAGCGGCGAGGTGGACCAGATCTACGTCCAGCCGCAGTGGCGGCGGCGCACGGTGGCCGGAGCCCTGGTGGTCGTGGCAGCCGTCCTCTCGTACGCGCGGGGCTGGCCACTGCTCTGGGCCGACGGACAGCGCACCGAGATGGGCGAGAAGTTCCGGAACGCGAGCACCTGGCGGCACCGGACGATGGATCTGAAGCACACCTCGCCGCCCATGACGCCCGGCGACACCTAGATCACACCGGCGGCTGCGGGTCGTACTGGATGCCGCGCCTGGTCTCGCGTGCGGCCTGCTCGCCGTCGAGGCGCCGGACGAGATGCAGGGCCATGTCGATGCCGGCGGAGACCCCTGCCGCGGTGATCACGTCCCCGTCGTCGACGAATCGGTCCTCCGGACGGGGCTCGATCGTCGGGTCGAGCGCGAGCAACTCGTCGAACGCCGACCAGTACGTCGTTGCGGGGCGGTTTTTCAGCAGGCCTGCAGCGGCGTAGACGAGCGAGCCGGTGCACACGCTGGCCAGCAGGGTGCCGCGTCCGGCCATGGCACGGAGAGCGACGTGCAGCGGCTCGTCCACGCCGAGCAAGGCGCGGGTGCCCTGCCCGCCAGGCATCAGGAAGACGTCCACATCGGCGAGGTCGTGCAGCGTGTGGTCCGGCAGCACGCGCAGGCCCTTCGCGGCCCGGACGGGCTCCAGGCTCGCGGCCACGGTGACGACCTCAACATCACGTTGAGTCACTTCGCGTGCCCAGTAGGCCAGCACTTCCCACGGGCCGGCGAAGTCCAGTTCCTCGGCGCCGTCGAACAGCGCAATCGCAATCAGCACGGTGCGAAGGTAGCGGCCGTTTTGCGGCGCTGTCCGCCTAATACCGGCCGTCTAACGTCGATCCCGCGCCCGTACGATGCTTGCTATCTCACACAGCCGCCGTGTTGCTACTCGTCAGTAACAAAGGCAAGGTAGAGGGAACGTGGCGAGCGCCGGGAAGGTATGGCGCGTCCACCACCCCGTCCGGCGGCCTGTGCCGGCGGGACGATGACTCGAGAGGTCAGCGAAGCATGAAGAGTGAGCGACAGCTTGTGGAGCGAGCATGAACACCGAGCGACAGCTTGTGGAGCGAGCATGAACATCGTCGTGTTGATGAAGCAGGTGCCCGACACCGAGGGTGACCGCAAGCTCGATCCGGACGACAAGACCGTCGACCGCGCCGCGGTCGATCCGGTGATCAATTACATCGACGAGTTCGCCATCGAAGAGGGCCTGCTGCTCAAGGAGGCGCACGGCGGCGAGGTGACGATCCTGACCGTTGGCCCGGAGCGGGCTACCGAGTCGATTCGCAAGGCGCTGTCCATGGGCGCCGACAAGGCGCTGCACGTCTCGGACGAGGCGATCCACGGCTCGGACGCCGTCGCCACTGCGAAGATCCTCGCCAAGGCGCTCGGCAGCATCGAATGGGACGTCGCCATTGCCGGCTCCGAGGCCACCGACGCGCGTGGCGCAGTGGTGCCGGCCCTGCTGGCCGAGGTCCTCGGTGCGCCGCAGCTGACCCAGGCCCGCAAGGTGACCGTCGACGGCTCAACGGTGACGATCGAGCGCGTCACCGAAACCGGCTACGAGAAGGTAGAGGCGCAGACGCCGGCGGTCATCAGCGTGGTCGAGAAGATCAACGACCCGCGCTACCCGTCCTTCAAGGGGATCATGGCGGCGAAGAGCAAGCCGGTCGAGGTGAAGTCGCTCTCCGACATCGGGGTCGATCCGAGCGATGTCGGCCTCGCGAACTCGTGGACGCAGGTCGATTCGTTCGAGAACGCGCCGCCGCGGCAGGCCGGTCAGGTCGTGAAGGACGAGGGTGACGGCGGCACGAAGATCGCCGACTTCCTCGCGTCGAAGAAGCTCATCTGAGGGGACTGAACAGACATGGCAGAGGTATTGGTCCTCGTGGACGCTGTCGACGGCGCTGTCAAGAAGGCGACCTTCGAGCTGTTGACCGCTGCACGCCAGCTCGGTGAACCGGCCGCCGTGGTCGTCGGCGCGCCAGGCACCGCGTCCGGGCTGAAGGATCAGCTCGCCGAGTACGGCGCGGCGAAGGTCTACGTCGCCGAGAGCGATGACATCGCCGGCTACTCAGTCGCCCCTAAGGCCGAGGCGCTGGCCGCGGCGGCCGAGCAGGCGTCCCCGGCAGCGGTGCTGGTGTCCTCCAGTGCGGAGAACAAGGAGATCGCCGCCCGGCTCGCGCTCAAGCTCGGCTCCGGCCTGCTGTATGACGCGGTCGGCTTCGACGGCGAGGGCAACGTCACCCAGCAGATCTTCGGTGCTGCCGTCACGGTGACCTCGAAGGTGTCGAAGGGCACGCCGGTGATCACCGTGCGGCCGAACTCGTTCGCTCCCGAGCCGGCGTCCGGCGCCGCCGAGGAGGTGCCGGTGTCGGTCGCCGTCTCTGACGCGGCCAAGGGCGCCAAGATCATCGACTCCGTTGTCGAGGAGAAGGGGTCCCGTCCGCAGCTGTCCGACGCGTCGGTCGTCGTCTCCGGCGGCCGTGGCATCGGCAACGCGGACAACTTCGCGATCATCGAGAAGCTCGCCGATTCCCTGGGCGCTGCGGTTGGCGCGTCGCGCGCCGTGGTCGACGCCGGCTGGGTGCCGCACACGATGCAGGTCGGCCAGACCGGCGTCACGGTCTCGCCGCAGCTCTACATCGCGGTGGGGATCTCCGGCGCCATTCAGCACCGCGCCGGCATGCAGACGTCCAAGACGATCGTCGCGATCAACAAAGACCCGGAGGCGCCGATCTTCGAACTCGCCGACTTCGGCGTCGTCGGCGACCTGTTCCAGGTCGCGCCGCAGCTGACCGACGAGATCACCAAACGCCGCGGCTAGCACCTCCCACCGCACCTCCCACCGGCTCCTCCCACCGCACCTCCCACTGCAAGTTGTCCGCGCTTCCGGCCGCTCTAGCGTCGTGAAGCGCGGACAACTCGTTCCGGGCCAGTTCCCACCCGCAAGTTGTCCGCGCTTCCGGCCGCCCCAGCGGCTGGACGCGCGGACAACTCGTGCACGCCGCCGAGGCATGCTGGTCTGGTGAGGGTGGGGGAGGACGTGCGCGTCGAAGCGCCGCCGCAGTCGATCTTCGTGCCTGCGCTGCGCGCCACCACGGTCGGCATTCTGATCGTCATCACGCTGATCGCCTTCGAAGCGATGGCCGTCTCAGCGGCGCTGCCGACGGCGGCCCGCGCAGTGCACGGCCTTGGCGCGTTCGGGTGGGCATACACCGGCTTCCTCATCGCCAACGTCGTCGGCATGGTGGCCGCGGGCCAGCTCAGCGACGGGTCCGGGCCGCGGCTTCCGCTCGTCGCCGGGCTCTCCTGCTTCATGGCCGGCTTGGTCATCTCCGGCACGGCAACCACGATGGCGCAGCTGGTAGCAGGACGGGTCGTTCAAGGGCTGGGCAGCGGCCTGCTCATCACCGCGATCTACGTCGTAATCGGCCAGGCTTACCCCGAGGGGCTGCGCCCCCGGCTGTTCGCGGCCACCTCGTCGGCGTGGGTGCTGCCCTCGCTCGTGGGTCCGGTCGTCTCCGGCGCCCTCGCGCAGCACGCCAGCTGGCGATGGGTCTTCCTCGGCCTGCTGCCCTTCGCCCTCGTCGGCGCTGCGCTGCTCGTACCGGTGCTGCGCACGCTGCATCCGAACGCTGCCGGTCGCACGTTCACGGCACCGGCGCGCTTGGTCCGCGCGCTGGGCGTCGCCGGCGGCATCGCTGCGCTGGAGGAAGCTGGCCAGCATCCGTCGGCCCGGGCGATCGTCCTTCTTGCCGCGGGCTTGGCCGCACTGGCGTGGGGTATCCGTCCGCTGCTGCCCAGCGGCACGCTGACCGTCCGTCCCGGGGTGTCCGCCCCCATCGCAATGCGCGGCTTGCTCGCCGGCGCGTTCTTCGGCATCGAGTCGACCGTGCCGCTGTCGCTGACGCTGCAACACGGCTACGGGGCAACGGTGGCCGGGCTGCCACTGACCGGCTCCGCCCTCACCTGGGCGCTCGGTTCCTGGTGGCAGGGCCGTGTTGATGACGATCGTCATCCGCGGCAGCGCATCGGTTTGATTCGCGCCGGCTTCGGCTTCGTGGCGGCGGGCGGTGGCCTGATGGCCCTGGCCGTGCTGCCGAACCTGCCGGGTTGGCTCGCCTACGTCGCGTGGATCGTTGCCGGGCTAGGAGCGGGGCTGACGATGTCGAGCGTCAGCGTGCTGATGTTGAAGTTCACTACGGACGCCGACCGCGGCACAGACTCCGCGGCACTGCAACTGTCAGATGCGACTGCCGGCGCACTGACCACCGGGCTCGCCGGCGTCTTGGTGGCGGCCGCTGCCCGTGGCGCCATCAGTTCGACGGCGGGCTTCGTCATGCTCGACCTCGCCATGTGTGCGGTCGCGGTCGCAGGCGCCGCCGTCGCCGGCCGGGCGCGGCCGGCCGTTCGCCCCTGAGGCCCCGCGATGGCCGCAGTCGTGGACAACTCGCACGTAGACTCGGCCTGATGCCCTACCTGGATCATGCGGCGACGACACCCATGCTGCCCGAAGCGATCGCAGCGGTCGCCGAGACAATGGGTCAACTGGGCAACCCTTCGTCACTGCACACCGCAGGGCGGACGGCGCGGCGCCGGGTGGAGGAGTCACGCGAAGCGCTTGCAGCGGCGTTGAGCGCGCGCCCGTCCGAGGTGATCTTCACTGCCGGTGGGACGGAGTCGGACAACCTCGCCGTCAAGGGGATCTTCTGGGCCCGTCGGAACGCCGAGCCACGCCGCCGGCGCATCATCGCGAGTGCGATCGAGCACCACGCGGTGCTGGACGCGATCGACTGGCTGGTCGCCCACGAGGGCGCCGACGTCACCTGGTTGCCGGTCGATGGCAACGGTCAGGTTGCGCCGGCGCAGTTGCGTGCCGCCATCGCCCAGGACCCGGACTCGGTCGCACTCGTCACCGTCATGTGGGCCAACAACGAGGTCGGAACCATCCAGCCGATCGCCGAGCTCGCGGCCGTCGCGCACGAGTTCGGGCTGCCGATGCACAGTGACGCCGTGCAGGCAGTCGGCTGCGTCGACGTCGGCTTCGCCGCCTCGGGGCTGGACGCCCTCACCATGACCGGCCACAAGCTCGGCGGCCCGCCGGCGGCCGGCGCGCTACTGCTGCGCCGCGACGTGGCCTGCGTTCCGTTGCTGCACGGCGGCGGCCAGGAGCGCGACGTGCGTTCGGGAACGCTGGACGTGCCCGGCGCGGTCGGCCTGGCCGTCGCGACGACGCTCGCGGTCGAGCGCCGCGACACCGTGGCGGCCCGGGTGGCCTCCCTGCGTGATGCGCTCGTCGCGGGCGTTCTCGAGCGCGTGCAGGACGTGACCGTCAACGGTCACCCCACTGAGCGGCTGCCCGGCATCGCCAACCTCACCTTCGCCGGCTGCGAGGGCGATGCGTTGCTCATGCTGCTGGATGCGCACGGTGTGGAGTGCTCCACCGGTTCGGCGTGCTCGGCCGGGGTCGCGCAGCCCTCGCATGTGCTCACCGCCATGGGCGCTGGACCGGTCGAGGCGCGCAGCACGCTGCGCTTCTCGCTCGGTCACGCCTCCACCGAGGCCGACGTGGCAGCTGCGCTGGACGCGATCGCCCCCGCAGTGGAGCGCGCTCGGCGCGCCGGTCTGACCTCGGTCGCGTCATGACGGGTTCGGACGGCCGCCTGCGCGTGCTGGCGGCGATGAGCGGCGGTGTCGACTCGGCGGTTGCGGCAGCGCGAGCCGTCGATGCCGGGCACGACGTCACCGGCGTGCATCTCGCGCTCTCGTCGGCTCCCACGACGCTGCGGCACGGGGCGCGCGGCTGCTGCACCGTCGAAGATGCGAATGACGCGCGGCGCGCCGCCGACGTGCTGGGCATCCCGTTCTACGTCTGGGATCTGGCCGAGCGGTTCCGTGCCGACGTCATCGACGACTTTGTGAGCGAATACGCCGCAGGGCGCACGCCCAACCCGTGCCTGCGCTGCAACGAGAAGATCAAATTCGCCGCGGTGCTCGACAAGGCTCTGGCCCTTGGGTTCGACGCTGTCGTCACCGGCCACCACGCCCGGCTGGTCGACGGCCGCCTCATGCGCTCGGTGGACACCGCCAAGGACCAGTCGTACGTCCTGGCCGTCTGCACGCCGCGGCAACTCGCCCACGCGATGTTCCCGCTCGGTGACTCGACGAAGGCGCAGGTGCGGATGGAGGCTGCGGCGCGCGGGCTGGCGGTGGCGGACAAGCCCGATTCGCACGACATCTGCTTCATCGCCGACGGTGACACGCGCGGCTTTCTCGCGCGCAGCCTCGGCGCGCAGGAGGGGCCGATCGTGGATGCCGTCAGCGGCGACGTGCTCGGCCGCCACACCGGTTCGTACGGGTTCACGGTCGGCCAGCGGCGCGGACTAAACCTCACCCGGCCTGCTCCCGACGGCGACCCGCGCTACGTCCTGTCGATCCGTCCGAAAGACAACACCGTGGTCGTCGGTCCGCGCACGCTGCTCGAGGCAGACCTCGTCTCGGCCCATCGGGTCGTGTGGACCTCAGGCACTGCGCCGGCGGCGGAGTTCGACTGCGCAGTGCAGTTGCGCGCGCACGGCATGACGAGCCCGGCAACGGTGACGGTCGACCGGTCGCGGGTGAGTGCCGCGCTCACCGCCCCGCAGCGCGGCGTCGCCGCTGGACAGGCCTTGGTGATGTACGACGGAGACACCGTCCTGGGCTCGGCCACGATCGACGCAGCCTGCCGCCCCGGCGCCACCGCGTGACCGAGCGCCCGTGGCCGTCCGGCGCGGTCACCGGCGTCGGCTCGCTGCCCGGGACGGACCCGGTCGAGGCGGCGCGACTGGTGTTCGGCGAGTTGGCAAAGCTGCCGCACCTGCCCGAGTTGCCCGCTCGCGGGGCAGGCGCGGACATGATCGGCCGCGCCGCCGCCCTGCTCGTCGATCTGCCGGTCGAGCTCGTGCCTTCGGGCTGGCGCATCACCGCTCGCGCGGGCCACGACCTGCGCCGGGCGCGCGACTTCCTCGCCTGGGATCTGGACGCGCTGCAGGTCGCGGGCGACGGGTACTCCGGCCCGCTGAAGCTGCAGGCGGCCGGGCCCTGGACGCTCGCCGCGTCCCTCGAGTTGCCGAACGGCAACCGGGTCGTGAGCGACCACGGCGCCGCGCGCGACCTCGCCGCGTCCCTCGCTGAGGGGTTGACCCAGCATCTTGCCGACGTACGCGCCCGCGTCCCGGGCGCGGTGCCGGTGCTGCAGCTGGACGAACCGTCGCTGCCCGCGGTGCTCGCCGGCCGGGTGCCGACGCCCTCCGGCTTCGGGACGGTGCGCGCTGTCGACCCGGCGGTAGCCGAGCAGACTCTGCACGACGTGCTCAACGTGGCCGAAGAGCCGGCACGCGTGGTGCATTGCTGCGCCGCTGACGCCCCGATCGGCTTGCTGCGCAGCGCAGGCTGCACAGGGGTCTCCTTCGACGCGACACGGTCGGACGACTGGGAGCTCGACGAGCTCGGGCAGGCCGTCGAGGCAGGTACGTCGCTGTGGCTCGGCGTCCTTCCCGCTACGGACGCGCCGGTGTCGTTCGACGCGGCGCGCGAGCGGGTCCGCCAGCTGTGGACCGCGCTCGGCTTCCCGCTCTCTCAGCTCGCCGACAGCGTGGTCGCCACTCCGGCGTGCGGGCTGGCCGGCGCGTCGTCCGAGTACGCCCGGACCGTGCTGCATGTGCTTCGCGACCTCGGGGACTGGCTGGCCGATGCTGAGGCGGAGCAGTCCTGAGCTGGTCGAATTGTCGGAACCGCTCGATAGGTTTGCAGGCGTGACAGACGTTGAGGTGCCGCTCGAGCAGGCGCGGGAGGAGCATGCCCGCCTCGCGCAGGAGATCGACGAGAACGCTTACCGCTATTACGTCCTTGACGCGCCGACAGTGAGCGACGCCGACTACGACGCGGCGATGCGCCGGGTCGAGCAGCTCGAGGAGCAGTGGCCGGAGCTGCGCACCCCGTCCTCGCCCACGCAACGGGTCGGCGGCAGCTACTCGACGCTGTTCACGCCGGTCGATCACCTCGAACGGATGCTCAGCCTCGACAACGTGTTCACGATCGACGACCTGACTGCCTGGGCGCATCGCGTCGAGCGCGATGCCGGCACCGTCCCGAACTACCTGTGCGAGCTGAAGGTGGATGGGCTCGCCGTGAGTCTGGTGTACGAGAACGGCAGGCTGGTGC
>DATFTS010000214.1:0-3700 GCA_035261645.1 Jatrophihabitans sp.
GGCGGCGGCCGACGCCGGCGTCTCCATCCGCATCGGAGTCAACGCCGGCTCGCTGGACAAGCGGCTGCTCGAGAAGCACGGCAAGGCCACGCCCGAGGCGCTCGTCGAGTCCGCCCTCTGGGAAGCCTCGCTGTTCGAGGAACACGGCTTCCGCGACTTCAAGATCTCGGTCAAGCACAACGACCCCGTCGTCATGGTGCGGGCGTACGAGATGCTCGCCGAACGCTGCGACTACCCGCTGCACCTGGGCGTCACCGAGGCCGGGCCGGCGTTCCAGGGGACGATCAAGTCGGCGGTCGCGTTCGGTGCGCTGCTGTCCAAGGGCATCGGCGACACGATCCGCGTCTCGCTGTCCGCGCCGCCCGTAGAAGAAGTGAAGGTCGGGCTGCAGATCCTCGAGTCGTTGAACCTGCGTCAGCGCCGGCTCGAGATTGTGTCCTGCCCGTCCTGTGGCCGGGCGCAGGTAGACGTCTATACCCTCGCCGACCGCGTGACTGCGGGTCTGGACGGGCTTGAGGTGCCGCTGCGTGTCGCGGTCATGGGCTGTGTCGTCAACGGGCCCGGCGAGGCGCGCGAGGCCGACCTAGGCGTCGCCTCCGGCAACGGCAAGGGGCAGATCTTCGTCCGCGGCGAAGTCATCAAGACGGTGCCCGAATCGCAGATCGTCGAGACGCTGATCGAGGAAGCGATGCGCCTCGCCGAGGGCATGAGCGAATCAGGCACGCCGTCGGTCAGCGTCAACTGACGGCACGCGCCGCGGCGAGATCGCCGCGGCGCGTACGGGGCCTAGTCGGTCAGTCGAGGTTGCGCACCTCGGTGAGGCGGAAGCTGTTTCCGGAGGGGTCGCGGAAGCCGGAGTCGACGCCGTACGGGCGCTCCTCTGGCGTCTCGGTGAACTCGACCCCGCGGGCGCGCAGTTCCTCGTAGGACTTCTGGCAGTCGTCGGTCACCAGGAAGACGGTGCTGGCGAAGCCCTTCGACATGAGGTTGCGGACCTCATCGGCCGTCTGGGCGTCGAGAACCGGCGGCCCGGGGATCGCCATCAGCACGATCGAAACGTCCTCGTCACCGGGCGGCGCGACGGTCAGCCAGCGGAAGTTCCCGAGTTCGGGGACGGTGACGTCTGACCGCACTTCCATGCCCAACTTCTTCGTGTAGAACTCCAGCGCGACGTCCTGGTCATGCACCCAGACCTGCGCAGATCCGATCTTGATCATTTCTCCTCCTGAGAGCCGGTCGTGCCCGTCGCCATGACGCTATGGATCAGGCCGAGGCTGCGTCTTCTCGAAACGTGCGGTTCTGCGGGCGCGTGTACGCGCGGAGCATGCAGGCCGGGACACGGGCCCAGGTGGCCGCGGGCGGGAAGCTCGCCCGGTAGGCCGTCGGCGACTTGCCGTAGAGCCTCCTGAACGACGTCGTGAACGAACCGACGCTGCTGAGCCCCACCGCAACGCAGATGTCGGCGACCGAGCGGTCGGTGTTGCGCAGCAGCGCGGCGGCCCGCTCGAGCCGGCGCGTGAGCAGGTAAGCGTGTGGCGACTCACCGAAGATCCTGCGGAACTCTCGGCTGAAATGCGCCTGCGACAGCCCGGCGGCGCGCGCCATGTCGGCGACGCACAGCTCGTCGGCGTAGCGCGAGTCGGCGAGATCTTTTGCCCGCAGCAGATGTCGGGCCGGCGGTACGGACGGCATCGAGTCGAGTATGGCGTGCCTCGCCGACAGCGAGGGGCAGGTTTCGGCTAGCGTCACGTGTCGTGAGCTCGGTGCTGCGGCGACGCGTCATGCGCGTCGAGCAACTCACCGACGCCGCCCGGCCCGCGTTGGAACGCCTGGTCGATGCAGACCCACTCGTCAACGTCGTTCTGGCCGCGCGACTGCGTCAGGTGTCGACCATCGAGCGGGCCAGCTTCGGTGGCGAACTCCTCGGCGTATGGGACGCGGACCGGGAACTGGTCGCGGCGGTGCTGAGCGCCGGCAACGTGCTCCCGATCGGCGACGACCCGGAAGCGTGGCAGCTGCTGGGCGCGAACCTTGCCACGACGCCGCGGGCCTGCACGTCCATCGTCGGTCGAGCCGGGGCCGTTGCGGAGATCTGGCGGTGTATCGGCTCCGCATGGGGACCGGCGCGGGCTATCCGGGAGGCGCAGCCGCTGCTGGTCGCGGACCGCAGCACGGTGCTGCCGCCCGGTGATGCGCGGGTGCGCCGGATCAGGCCCAGCGAGCTGGATCAGTACCTGCCAGCCGCCGCCGCGATGTTCACCGAGGAGCTTGGCGTGTCGCCCTACCGGCAGGCGAGCATCGCCGCGTACCGGCGCCGGGTCGGTGGCCTGATAAATGAGGGGCGCGCGTTCGGGATCGTCGACCGAGATGGCGACGTGATCTTCAAGGCCGACCTGGGCGCCGTGTCGCGGAACACCTGCCAGGTGCAAGGGGTGTGGGTGCGCCCGGATGAGCGGGGGAAGGGGATCGGCACGCGCGCGCTCGCTGCCGTATTCCGGCACGCGCTCGCCCTCACGCCGACGGTCAGCCTGTACGTCAACGACTTCAACCTTGCCGCCCGGAAGATCTACGGCCGGCTCGGCATGCACGAGGCCGCCACCCTCTCGACGATCTTGTTCTAGCGTCAGACTCCGGGAAACGCCGTGGTCGGGTGAGTGGGTGTCACCAGCACCCGCCAGCGCGCCCCACGAACCGCGCTGGCGGTGAGCGCCGATTGGGCGGTTTCGCGCACATCGCCTGCCACTCGGGCCGCGGCAGGCGACGTTGCCGTCCCACCGGACGCGTCAGCCGTGGGTCGGGATGCCGCCTGCAGATACACGTACCGCCACGCTGCGGCGCAGGCGTCTTCGAGCCGGATCGCCAGCCGGCGCGCCGCCGCCCCATCCGCCACCGGGTAGAGCGCCGGGTAGTCCGCCGCCGGAGCGGCGGGGGTGAGACCGGCTCGAGCCAACTGATCAGCAGTGGCGTCGCGCAGCGCCTCGTGCGCGTCTGAGCATGCGACTGCGAGTTGCTGATCGCTGCCGGTCAGCCACGGTCCGAGCAGCGAGTAGCCGAAGACTGCCTGATGTTCGGCACCGAGGGCCTGCTGCCAGGCTGCGTCCAGGCGAGTCATTGCAGCAGTGCGGCGTGGGTTGCTTCACACGCCGCGATGCTCGCCAAGAGCGTCGCCGTGATGCCGCCCAGGGTAGCGGCGCGGTGGACGGCCGCCGCCGACGCACGCGTCTCGGCTGAGCGCAGTTGCGCAAGCGTCCGAGGCGTCCCCTGCGGCCGGGCTGCGGTCGGGCCCGCAGGTGCGTGGTAGCTCCTCAGCAATCGAGTCAGCGCGGCCAGGTGCGCAGCATGGTCGGCACGGGCGGCGACAATCACCTGGCGCACTGCGGCGGTGCCGCCCGTCGTCGCGTCCAGGTCGGCGATGAGCGCTCGCTCGGCGCTCGCCGCGGCGATGAGTGCGGGGGGCGCCGGAGGCGGGCCCGCCGGATCGTGGGAGGTGAGCAGTTCGGCAACCACACCGGCGCCGCCGCCGACGAGCACAGCAGCGCCGCCGGCCAGGAACCAGCGCCGGGATGTGCCAGCCTGGGGTCCGGCCGGCGGTGGCGACACCCCGCTGTACTCGTCCATGTCTGTCTCAGTTTGGCAGAGCGATTACGCTGGCAGACCACAACTGCACTGCACCTGACCGGAGGAGCCGATCATGCCGCCC
>DATFTS010000215.1:0-4305 GCA_035261645.1 Jatrophihabitans sp.
CCCCGGGTGTGGTGTTCGTGGAGGTGGATGAGGACACCAGTGCGTATGACGGTGGGCATATCCGTGGTGCGGTGAAGCTGGATTGGAAGAGTGAGCTGCAGGATCAGGTGCGCCGCGATTTCGTGAATCGGGAGCAGTTTGAGGCGTTGTTGTCGCAGAAGGGGATCGGCAACGAGGACACCGTGGTGCTCTATGGCGGCAACAACAACTGGTTCGCGGCGTATGCGTATTGGTATTTCAAGTTGTACGGCCATCGGGATGTGAAGTTGCTCGACGGTGGGCGCAAGAAGTGGGAGTTGGACGGGCGGGAGTTGTCGAGGGAGGCGGTGGCGCGGGAGAAGACGGCGTATCAGGCCAGTGAGCAGGACGCCTCGATCCGGGCCTTCCGCGATGAGGTGCTGGCCGCGATCGGCAAGCAGAACCTGGTCGATGTGCGTTCCCCGGATGAGTTCGCCGGCCGGCTGCTGGCCCCGGCGCACCTGCCGCAGGAGCAGTCCCAGCGTGGTGGGCACATCCCGACCGCGCTCAACGTGCCGTGGTCGAAGGCGGCCAATGAGGACGGCACGTTCAAATCCGATGAGGAGTTGCGCGCCCTCTACGCCGCCGAGGGCCTGGACGAGGGCCGCGACACCATCGCCTACTGCCGCATCGGCGAACGCTCCAGCCACACCTGGTTCGCCCTACACGAACTCCTCGGCCACCCCAGGGTGAAGAACTACGACGGCTCCTGGACCGAATACGGCTCCCTCGTCGGCGTCCCGATCGAAAAGGACGTGTGACGAGTATGTGCGGAGCTCCCGAACAGTCACCGACCTTGCCCGCGGGCGTCGACGTCGAGAAGGAGACGGTGCTCTACGGCGTCGTCTCCAAGGACGAGGCGCCGGTCGCCGGCGCGTACGTCCGGCTGCTCGACGGAAGCGGTGAGTTCACCGCAGAGGTCGTGACGTCGGCGACGGGCGATTTCCGGTTCTTCGCCGCGCCCGGCACGTGGACGTTGTCCGTACTGCACAAGGACGGCAAGGCGCGGCGCGAGCTGACCGCGTCCGGCCCGGGCCTGCACCAGACGAACCTCGAGCTGGAGTAGCTGCGCCCCCCACCACCTGCAGAGTTGTCCGCCCTTCCAGCCGCTACAGCGGCTGGAAGGGCGGACAACTTTCGGTGGCGTTGGGTGGAAGGGCGGACAACTTTCGATGTCTCAGGCGCTCGTCGCCGGCGGCACGTCGTGGTTGGCGTGGATGAGGTTCGCCGGGTCGTACGCGGCCTTGACCGCCTGCAGCCGCTCGTACGTCGCCGCGCCGAACAACGCGGCCCCCACCTTGCGCCGCTCGGCGAAGTTGAGGTAGCAGCCGCCCGTCGACCACGGCGCCATCGCGTGCTGAGGGCGTCCACGTCGGCGCGCACCGCCCGCATGGCCGGCTCGTCCGGCGTGATGCCGACCGCGAACAACGCAAAGGCCGCGTCGATGCCGGCGACTGCGCCACCGTGCGTCCGCCCCGGCGCAACAGCGCCGCCGAGTTGTCGCAGCTCCAGTGAGAGCAGTGCGCCGGACGCCTGCCCGACCCGGACGAACGCGTCGATCGCCGACGCCGGCAACTCGCCCAGCAGCATCCCGTCCCCGTATCCGGGCACCGGGCCGTCCGGGTCCATGTGCAGCTGGGCCAACTCCTCGACCGGTGTGCGCCGGAAGGTGTCCATCGCCGGGCCCAAGGCCCGCAACGGCTCGAGCAGCGCGTCCGCCTCCGCCTCGGGTAGCTGGCAGGCCGCTTCCACCACGACGAACGCCTGGCCGCGCAGGTGCGGCGGCAGGTCCGGTAGCGGCGGGAAGCGCAGCAACCGACCCACCGACGTGACCGTGTCAGGCACTGACGGCAGCCACGCGCGCCATGCCTGCAGTACCTCGCCGGCCCGCTCGATCGGGAAGAACAGCACCCCGGCGTGCACCTCGGTGATCGGGTAGAGCCGGAATCCCAGCGCCGTGACGACGCCGAAGCTGCCGCCACCGCCGCGCAGCGCCCAGAACAGCTCGGGATCGCTTTCGGCGTTCACCGACCGCAGCTGTCCGTCGGCGGTCACAACCTCGATGTCCACGACACTGTTCGCGGCGAGCCCGTGTGAGCGCGCCAGCCAGGACAGCCCGCCGCCCAGCGTGTAACCGGCCACGCCGACGTCGCGTGCCGAGCCGGCCAGCGCAGCGAGCCCGTACTTGGCCGCCGCAGGCGTCACGTCCTGCCATTGCGCGCCGGCCTCGGCCCGGGCGATGCGGGCGTCCGGATCGATGCTCACGCCGCGCAGCGCGCCGGTCTTCAGCAGGATGGTCGCGTCCAACGCCCCGAGGGGCGCCGCGTTGTGCCCGGTCGACTGCGGGGCGACTCGCAGCCCCAACTCGCGAGCGGCAGCGACGACGGCCTGCACGTCGCGAACCGTCTCGGCCAGGACGACCGCCGCGGGGCGCTGGTCGACGCTCAGGTGCCAGGCCTGTCGAGCTGCGTCCCAGCCGGGATCCGCAGGTCTCACCAGCGTGCCGTCGAGGTCAGTGGCGAGGCGATCCAGCAGATCGGTGGAATGGTGTGTGAACGTCATTTTGTCGCTCCAAAGCGTCCGGTGTGGATGTCTGGAGCAAGCCTGGGCAGCGCGCGGCGTCGCGCCCATCCCGCGGTTCGGGGTGAGTTGGCTGGGCACCACCCCTCGTCGCGAGCGGTAGCCGACCCCGCCACCCCCTACAAATGGAGGGTTGTGGCGTTCTCAGCCAGCCGTCAGACTTTTGCTGCGCTGGAGATCTTGTGTCCGGCAAACCGGGGGAGTGACCGATGGACGCAACAGCAGTCGGACGGCACGTGAACGCGCTGGTCGAGGCCTGCACGCAGGCCGACGACGACAGCGGTCTGCTCGCCGACGTCTCTGAGCGCCTCCAGCGAATCGTCCCGTTCGACGGAGCCGCCTGGTTTGCCGTGGATCCGGTGACGATTCTTGCGACGGCTCCGGCGCGGATCGAAAATGTCGAGACCGGACACTGCGAGACCTACTGGGCACGCGAGTACCAGGTCGAGGACGCGCTGCTCTTCCGCGACCTCGCCCGCAGTGAAACGGGCGCGGGGACGCTCTACGACGTCACCGACCAGCACCCGGCGCGCAGCGCCCGCTACCGGGAGTTCCTGGCCCCACAGGGCTACGGCGACGAACTGCGCGCGACGCTGCGTGTCGGCGTCAGCACGTGGGGCATCGTCGACCTGTTCCGCGAGCGCGGTCGTGACCCGTTCAGCGCGCAGGACGTCCAGCAGGTCCGCGGCATCGGCTCGGCGATCGCTCTCGCGCTGCGGGGGTTCGCCCAGGACGGGCGGGTGAGCGCGCCCCGGACGCCGATCGACGGTCCCGGCACCGCGCTGTTCGACAGTTTGGGCACCTTGATGTCTCTGGACGAGCAGGCGGAGCGGCTCTTCACCGAGATCGCCGGACCGGGCTGGGGGCACCTGCCGCTGCAGATGTCGTCGATCTACGCCGTCGTGGCACGTGCGACGGCGATCCAGGCCGGCACCGATCGCGGGCCGGCGACCGCCCGGATGCGTGCCGCGTCGGGTCGGTGGCTCGTCGTCCACGCGTCCTCATTGCGCGCCGGCGACGGACGGCCCGGACCCATCGCGCTCACGATCGAGCCGGCGAAGTCGGCGCAGATCGCGCCGATCATCGTCGAGGCCTACTCCCTCACCCCGCGCGAGCAGGAGATCACCCGAGCCGTGGCCCGCGGCCTGTCCAACCCGGACATCGCCGCCGAGCTGTACCTGTCACCGCACACCGTGCGCGACCACCTCAAGGCGATCTTCGCGAAGGTCGGCGTCGGCAGCCGCGGTGAGCTCGTCGCGAAGCTGTTCGCCGAGCACTACGGACCCGAGCTGCATGACCCGGCGAACCCCAAGGTCACGCACACCCATTACTAAGGCCGAGTACTAATAGACGAGCGCCTGGGTCCCGTCGCGCAGCACCTCGTCGACGAAGCTCGCCGACCCGGCGATCCGGACGCCGTCGAGGAAGGCGTCCTGCGCAAGATCGCGCCGCGCCGCGCACTGGGTACAGGCGGTAAGCGTGCCGGCGCTGATGATCGCGTCACGCAACTCGGCCAGCGGCGCCGAGTGCGGCAGCTCGAACTGCTCAGCCCGTCCCGGGACCGCGAGCCACACGGCGTCGCCGGTGAGCCACATCGACACCGACGCGCCGGCAGCGAGCGCGGTCGACGCGACGGTGAACGCCTGCGCGCAACGTTCCGGCGCCTCCGTCCCGGACGTGCACTTGACGACGAGCGAGCGTGGCGCG
>DATFTS010000216.1:0-4593 GCA_035261645.1 Jatrophihabitans sp.
TCCTTGTACAGCGCCAGCAGATCGGCCGAGTCGAACTCGTAGAAGGTCGGCGAGCGGGCGGCATTGAGCATCGGGACGAACCTGGCGGGCTGATCGCCGCCGGCCGGTCCAGCGACGACGCCACAGGCCTCGTCGGGGTGGTCGCGACGGGCGTGGGCGACGATCGCGTCGTGGATCGCGCGGCTGATGCGCAGCACGAGGGTCGAGGTTACCGGGACGAACGCATCAGGACGCGCACGACCGAATCCTGCACTGCGGTCAGCCAGTAGTAGACGACCCGCGGCTGGGCGTCCGGGTCCGTCGGGTCGACGTCGTGGTCGTCGTCCTCCGTGACACCGAGTCGGGTGCCGAGCGCGAGCCTGAGGTCGTTGAGCACCTGAATCCAGCGGCGCCCGGTCTCGGGGTCGAGCTCGATCTCCCCGCCGACGGCGAGGTCGGCACGGCAGGCCGCCAGCCGCTCGTCGCGCAGTTCGCGCAGGCTGGACGCGGTGAGCGCTCGGTACTCCTCCTCGGCGCCGGCGTCGTCGCGATATGCCGCGGGGTTGAGTCGCGCAAGCACCTCGTCCTGGAACTGGTCGTCGGCCTCGGCGTTCTCGTCGGTCTCGTCGTTCTCCGCGCTCTCGGCGCTCGCGGCGAGCAGCGCGTCCAACTCGTCGAGCATCGACTGCAGCACCGCGACCTCTTCAGGTTCCAGACGCAGCCTGGCTCGTCCGTGCCGTCTCGTGATCTTCACGACCTGCTGATCTTCACGATTGCCGTTCGAGCGTCGCCCAGAGGCCGTAGCCGTGCAGCGTGTGAACGTCGAGTTCCATGCGTTCGCGAGTGCCGGACGACACCACGGCGCGGCCGCGATGATGCACGTCGAGCATCAGCTTCTCCGCCTTCGGCTTGGGGTATCCGAACACCGTCATGAAGACGTGCGTGACATAGGACATCAGGTTGATCGGGTCGTTCCAGACGATGGTGATCCACGGACGGTCGGGATCGGCGAAGACGTCGGCATCGGCCTGCTCAGCGGCCTCGCGTTGCGGCGTGACGGTGCCAGGCATGCCTCCATGGTGGCACGGAACCACGCGGGCGTTAGGTTTGCGCCTGTGACGGCGAGGACGGATCGGCGGCGCCTCTTCGGCCTGACCGGCGTGCTGCTCGTGCTCGCGGGTGCGCTGATCGTCTTGCTCGCGTATCGCTACCTCGACTGGTACTCCGTCGCCGCGCGCGGGGCGGACAGCGCGGGCAAGGTCGACTTCGGCAAGCTGCGGGCGAGCGCCGACCAACTCGGTGGCGCGGGCGTCGCGACGGCGTACTTCGACTGGCTGGGCTGGCTGCTGGTGATCGCGCTGATCGTCGTCGGTGTCGGCGCCAATCTGGTCAACCCGGCCACCGACCTACTGCGGGTCGTCGGCTTCCTGGTGGGCATGGTCGGAGCAGGGGCGACCTACTACGCACTCGCGCAGCACTTCAACGCCACTGGCTCGAAGCACAGCGTCTTCTACAACTCGACCTGGGGACTGTGGCTGACCTTGGCCGGGTTCGTCTTCGGCGCGGTTGGAGCCGCGCTCGGTCCACGGAGTGTGCGATGAGTACCCCACCGTTCACCACTGCGCTCTACACCGATCGGTACGAGCTCACGATGCTCGACTCGGCGCTGCGCGACGGCACCGCACAGCGCCGCTGCGTCTTCGAGGTGTTCGCGCGACGGCTGCCTGAGGGCCGCCGCTACGGAGTGGTCGCAGGGATTGATCGGTTGATCGACGCGATCGAAAAGTTCACGTTCGACGACGCAACGCTGCGGCACTTGCACGACAGTGGCGTCATCAACGGCATGACCGCCGAGTACCTCGCGGGCTACCGGTTCCGCGGCGACGTCGACGGATACGCCGAGGGCGAGCTGTACTTCCCGTTCTCCCCGGTGTTGACGGTGAGCGGCACGTTCGCCGAGGCCGTGGTTCTCGAGACATTGACGCTCTCGATCATCAACCATGACAGCGCGATCGCGTCGGCCGCGGCGCGGATGGTTACGGCCGCGTCCGGCCGGCCGGTCATCGAGATGGGCTCGCGGCGCACACATGAGGAAGCGGCGGTGGCGTCCGCCCGGGCCGCATACCTCGCCGGGTTCGCGTCCACGTCGAACCTCGAGGCTGGGCGACGCTACGGGGTGCCGACCGCCGGCACGGCGGCGCATGCCTTCACGCTGCTGCATGACGACGAGCGCGCCGCGTTCGAAGCGCAGGTGGCCGCGATGGGCAGTGACACCACGCTGCTGGTCGACACCTACGACATAACCCGTGGCATCCAGCTAGCGGTGGAGGTCGCCGGCCCTGAGCTCGGCGCCATCAGGATCGACTCCGGCGACGTCGGCGTGCTCGCCCGCCTGGCACGCGAGCAGCTCGATGCGCTCGGCGCGAAGAACACCAAGATCGTCGTCAGTGGCGACCTGGACGAGTACGCGATCGCCGCACTGGCCGCCACGCCGGTGGATGCATACGGCGCCGGCACCGCGGTCGTCACCGGATCGGGCGCGCCGACCGCGGGCATGGTGTACAAGCTGGTCGAGGTCGACGGCCGACCGGTCGCCAAGCGCTCGGAGCACAAGGAGACGCACGGCGGCCGAAAGACAGCGCTGCGGGCGTACAAGCCGACCGGGACGGCCACCGAGGAGATCATCATCGCCGCCCCCGACGTCACACCCGGCGAGAACGAGCGGCTGCTGCAACGGCCGCTGGTGCGCGGCGGCGAGCCGGTACCCGACCTGCCCACGCTGGGCGAGTCGCGAGAGCACCTGCGTACGGCTGTGGTGACGCTGCCGTGGGACGGGCTGAAGCTGTCCCGCGGCGAACCTGCCATTCCTACGCGTGTCGAATCCGCCCGCTGAGATGGCGATAAGATTGGCGAGGTGACTCTCGCTGTTGTGGTTGTCGACGTACAGAACGACTTCTGCGAGGGTGGCTCGCTCGCGGTCGCTGGTGGGGTCGAGGTAGCGCGGGCGATCACCGCGCGGCTGGGCGAGGGCGGGTTCGAGTACGCGGTAGCCACCCGCGATCACCACGTCGAGCCGGGCGCACACTTCTCCGACCACCCCGACTTCGTCGACACCTGGCCGCCGCACTGCGTGGTAGGCACGAGCGGGGTCGCCCTGCACCCGGATCTGAACACCAGCCACATCGAAGCCGTCTTCGACAAGGGCGAGTACGCCGCCGCGTATTCGGGCTTCGAGGGCGTCAGCGATGGCCTACCGCTGGCCGATTGGCTGCGCCAGCGCGATGTCGACACCGTAGAAATCGTCGGCCTCGCGACCGACCACTGCGTCCGGGCGACCGCCCTGGACGCCGTGCGGCTGGGCTTCAGCACGCGCGTCCGGCTGGACCTGACTGCGGGCGTCGCGCCGGACACGGTCGAGAAGGCGCTCGCCGAGTTGCGGGAGACCGGCGCCGACCTGATCGGCTCCCCGGTCGTGCGCTGAGCTTCGGTTATCGGGATCGACTCCACCGGTACCGTGCTGCCATGACGACTGGCGAGGGCGCGGACCAGGCCGTACTGCCGGCACCGAACCGCACCTTCGGCGCCGTGGGCGCAACGCTCATCCTGCTCGGTGGCGTCGCGTGCGTGCTTGCGTTCACTGCGTTGACGTGGTTGCGCAGCAACAACATCGTGATCTTCGACGACTTGAAGTTCCGCAAGGTGCACGACCTGCTCAATGTTCTGCACACGCGAACCCCGAAGTACATCGACTACGGCGTCTCACGGCCGTACTTCAGCTGGCTGGCGTGGGTGCTGCTCACCGCCGTCGTGGTGATCGGCTTGCTTGCCGTGCTGCCCACCCCATTCGCTGGCCCGCTCCGGGCGCTGGGGCTGATCGTCGCGCTCGGCAGCATCGGGCTGACGTTCTGGGCGATCGATCTCGTGTCGTTCTCCGGGCCGCTCGCGCGCCAACTCGGTAGCAACAACCCCGGCTACACCGACTACCTCAGCCACGCCGGGCCGGGCTTTTGGGTGGCCGCCGCCGGATTCCTCGTGATGGGCATCGGCGCCCTCCTCGGCCCCCGCCCCGTCCCCCAATCCATCCCGCCCTTCCAACCCAGCCCGCCCGTCCAACCCAGCTGATCAACTGCGGATCTTGGCTGAAATCCCGCCATCTTACGCAGTTGATCAGCTAGCAGTTAGCCGGGGAGAGGCAGAGTGGATCAACCACGGTTGGGGTTCGGATAGGCTCAGCGGCCGATCGGGACGTCCCGACGTGTAGGCGACCCCTAGCTCGTCGGCGCGGGTTCGTAACCAGCGCTCGATCTCGCCGAGCCACGCGTTGTCGCGGCCCATCAGCGCCGACGGCGGGTAATGCAGCAGCGCCAGCTTCGCCGCGGTCAGCGCGTTGTGCCGGCGCAGAGTTGACTGCCACTCTGCGGCGCCGAAGTGATACTCGCGGCCCTCGATCTCGAGCACCGCGCGGTAGCGCCGCCACAGGACGTCGAGCACGAACAGCGTTTTGCCGTTGACGTCGACGACGGGCACGTTCAGCTCGAAGTCGGGCAGGCGCGAGCGCCGAAGTTGCGCGAGCACGTGTGCCTCCGCGGCCGAGCGGGCGCCCGCTGCGATCTC
>DATFTS010000217.1:0-4771 GCA_035261645.1 Jatrophihabitans sp.
CGGAGTCGATGATCGCGTTCGTTGCGGCGCACACCGTGCCGTCGCCGCCGGCGGCAACCACGAGTGGCGGCTCTGCCGCGCCCTTGACGAGCTCGCGGACGCGGTCGAGCTGATGGACGTCGACCACTTCGGTCACCCGCACGCCCGCGTCGTCGAGCGCCCGCTTCGCCACGTCGAGCTCATCGGCCGAACCCGCGCCGCCGCTCGTCACGAGCACGGCGTCGTGCGGCAGCGCTACCTCGAGCGGCGGAGCGTCCAGCTTCTGCACCGACGATCCACGCAGCCGGCGGACGACGCTCGCGGCGACCAGTCCGGACGCCGCGCCCACTGCCGACCCGACGACCACGTCGCTCGGGTAGTGCACCCCGGTATAGGCGCGGGAGTAGGCAACCGTCCCCGCCAGGGGGAACAGCGCCGCGCCGAGGGGTGGCAGCGCCGCTGTCGCACCGGTCGCGAATGCGAATGCAGAAGCCGAATGGCCCGACGGGAAGGAGAAGGTGCGCGGCAGCGGCAGCAGCGGCTCCTTGTCGGAGAACGCCGTTGCCGGCCGGTCGCGGCGCCAGGCGAACTTCAGCGGGCCGTTGACCAAGCTGGCCGCGATACCGATGCCGAGCAGGCCACTCGCCGCGGCCGTGCGGGGACGGCGCCGCCCGGTGGCGGTGAGGCCCGCGGCGATCGCAGTCCACAGCATCGACCGGTTCGCCGTGTTGCTTGCGGTCACCATCAGCCGGTCGGCTTGCGGAGATCGGTGCGTCGTCGCAAACCTCAGCAGGCGCCGGTCGAGGCGGGTGAGCGCACGTCGCGAGCGATGCGCGAGCCGTCGCCGCGTCACGCCGGTTCCGGCGCGAACGCGGCCATGGCATCCGGGTTCTTCAGCGCGCCCTCGCTGACGGCCTGCTCGACTGGCACACCGGCTAATACCCGTTTCACCGGAACTTCGCACTTCTTGCCGTTGAGCGTGCGCGGCACCTCGGGTATCGCGACGATCTCGTCCGGAACGTGCCGCGGCGATAGATCCCGGCGGATGGCGGCGCGAACCTGATCGCGGACGTCGGTTAACTCGACGCCCGGCTCCAGCACCAGGAACAGCAGCAGCCGTCCCTCCTCACCCGCGCCCGAGGTGTCGATCACGAGCGAGTCGGCGATGCCGGGCAGGTCCTCGACCACGCGGTAGAACTCCGCGGTCCCCATCCGCACGCCCCCGCGGTTGAGCGTGGAGTCCGATCGCCCGGAGATGACGCACGACCCGTCCGCGCCGATGCGGATCCAGTCCCCGTGCCGCCACACGCCGGGGTAGACGGAGTAGTACGCGTCGCGCAGGCGGCTGCCGTCCGGGTCGTTCCAGAACGCCACCGGCATCGACGGCATCGGCGCGGTGATCACCAGCTCACCGACCTCGTCGATGACCGGCTTGCCCGTCACGTCATAGGCCTGCACGGCGCAGCCGAGCATGCGGCACGGGATCACGCCGGCCCGGACCGGTAACACCGGCGAGCCGCCGACGAACGCCGTGCAGACGTCCGTCCCGCCGGACAGCGACGACAGCAGCACGTCCTTCTTCACGTGCTCGTACACCCAGGCGAAACCCTCCGGCGGGAGCGGGGCGCCGGTGGAACCGACAGTGCGCAGCCGGGACAGGTCGAGGTTCGACGTGTCGACGCCAGCCTTGAGGCATGCCTGCAGGTATGGCGCAGACACGCCGAACGCGCTGATCCCGGTGCGCTCAGCCAGCCGCCACAACGCGTCCGGTCCCGGGTACATCGGGTTGCCGTCGAACAGCACGATCGCCGAGCCGACGGTCAGGCCGGAGACCAGCAGGTTCCACATCATCCAGCCGGTCGTACTGAACCAGAAGAACCGGTCACCCGCGCCGAGGTCCAGATGTAGAGCGAGCTGCTTCATGTGCTCGACCAGGATGCCGCCGTGGCGGTGCACGATCGGCTTCGGCAGCCCGGTCGTGCCCGAGGAGTAGAGGATCCACATGGGCGCGTCGAACGGCATCGGCTCGAACGCCAGCGTGGCCGGCACGTCGAGCAGGTCGTTCCACCTCTGGACATCGGGCAGGGTGGCGTCGTCATGCAGGTACGGGACGAGCACCGTCGCGCGCAGCGAGGGCAGGTCGGCGCGCAACGCCTGGACGGTGGCGCGGACGTCGAACTCCTTGCCGCCGTAGCGGTAGCCGTCGACCGCGAACAGCACCGCCGGCTCGATCTGCGTGAACCGGTCGGCGATCGCTAGCTCGCCGAAGTCCGGCGAGCACGACGACCAGACTGCACCTAGGGACGTGGTCGCCAGCATCGCGATCAGCGCCTCGGGTGCGTTGGGCAGCAGGGCTGCGACCCGATCGCCGACACCGACGCCGTGCGCGACCAATGCGGCCCGCACCGAGGCCACCCGGGTACGCAGCTCGCGCCACGTGATCGTGGTCTCGAGCCCGTCCTCGCGCGCGAAGATCACCGCCACGTCGTCCTTGTCGACCCCGCACGGCGGGTAGAGGGCGTGCTCGGCGTAGTTCAGCGTCGCGCCCGGGAACCACGACGCCCCGGGCATGCTCGGGTCAGCCAGCGCGACCGACGGCGCGTGCTGCCAGCGCACACCAGCCCACTCGGCGAATCGCGACCAGAACGCATCCAGCTCGTCGACCGACCATTGCCACAACGCGTCGTACGAGTCCACCTCGACGTCGCGCTCGGCCAGCCAGCGCGCGAACACGGTCAGCCGCGAGGCGTCGATACGGTCGGCGCTCGGCTCCCAGAGCAGCTCACCCTCGTCGGTCACACGGTGAACCTACCTAGCCGGCGCGCCGTCCCACGCCGGGGCTGGATCGATCAGGCCGACGCGACGAGCCCGAGCTCGGCAGGCGCGGACAGCAGGGCGTTCTTCGGCAGCACCCGCACGGTGTAGCCGTAGCTGCCCGTGCGATCGAGCGGGATCTCGCCCTCGTACCGGTGCGTCCCGTCACCGTTGGGCACCGGGTGCAGATCGGCCGTCGCGAAGTCGGTCAGCCGGTCGTCGGCGCCGACGCTGCCGAACACGGCCTGCACCTCGACGTCGTCCGGCGTCAGGTTGCCCAGCGCCACCTCGGCCCGCAGCGTCAGCGTCGAGCCGAGCTGCGCGTCCGTTGCGTTGCCCGACAGCTGCGACTCCACGTGCAGCACCGCGACGGCGTCCCAACTCGACTCCACCTTGCGCCGCCATGCGGCCAGCGACCGCGCGGCGGCGAAGTTGTCGGCCGCCATCCGCTCGGACGACTCGCCCGCGGGCGCGTAGAGCCGCTGGACATACTCGGCCACCATCCGGGTGGCGAGCACCTTGGGGCCGAGCGACTTCAGCGTGTGCCGCACCATCTGCACCCAGCGGGTGGGCATGCCGTCCTGCCGGTCGTAGAAGCGCGGCGCAACGCTCTTCTCGATCAGGTCATACAGCGCGTTCGACTCGAGCTCGTCGCGGTGCTGCGGATCGGAGACGCTCTCCGCAGACGGGATCGCCCAGCCGTTCTCGCCGTCGAACCACTCGTCCCACCAGCCGTCGCGGATGGAGAGGTTGAGTGCCCCATTCAGCGCCGCCTTCATGCCCGAGGTGCCGGACGCCTCCAGCGGGCGCAGCGGGTTGTTCAGCCACACGTCCACGCCGGACACCAGGTAACGCGCCATCCCGATGTCGTAGTCGGGCAGGAACGCGATGCGGTGCCGCACCGCCGGGTCGTCGGCGAAGCGCACCATCTGTGCGATCAACTGCTTGCCGCCGTCGTCGGCCGGATGGCTCTTGCCCGCGATGACGATCTGCACCGGCCGCTCCGGGTCGAGCAGCAGGGCGGTGAGCCGCTCGGGGTCGTGCAACATCAGCGTCAGCCGCTTGTACGACGGGACGCGCCGGGCGAAGCCGATGGTGAGGACCTCGGGATCGAACGCGGTCGCGGTCCAGCCGAGCTCGGCCTCGCTCATGCCGCGCTCGAGGCCGGAGTCGTGCAGTCGGCGCCGGATGTCGTCGACGAGGTGCGTCCGCAGTTGCGTCCGCACCCGGGCGAGCTCGCTGTCCGCAACCCGGTCGATCGCGTCCCAGCTACCGCCCTCGGTGAGCACGGCCGCGCCAACCTCTCGCTCGGCGACCTCGAAGATCGTCCGCGACATCCACGTGGGTGCGTGCACGCCGTTGGTGACGGACGTGATCGGCACCTCGGAGGTGTCGAATCCCGGCCACAGGTCGGCGAACATCTCCCGGCTGACCTCGCCGTGCAGCAACGAGACGCCGTTCGCGCGCTGCCCGAGGCGCAGCCCCATGTGTGCCATGTTGAACAGCGACGGGTCCTCCTCGGCACCGAGCTCGAGGATCCGCTCGGCCGGCAGGGCGCTCATGCCGGTGAGGTGTGCCGCCACCAGCGAGCGGTCGAAGCGGTCGATGCCTGCCGGCACCGGTGTGTGGGTGGTGAACACCGTCCCGGCCCGTACGGCCGCAAGCGCCTCGTCGAAGTTCAGGCCCTGCCCCTCGACGAGCTCGCGGATGCGCTCGACGCCGAGGAAGCCGGCGTGCCCCTCGTTCATGTGGAACACCGAGGGTGCAGGTTTCAGGGTCGCGGCGCAGTACGCACGGATGGCGCGAACGCCGCCAATGCCCAGCAGCAGTTCCTGCTCCAGCCGGTGTTCCTTGCCACCGCCGTAGAGCCGGTCGGTGACCTGTCGCGCCTCGGCGTCGTTCTCCTCGATGTCACTGTCGAGCAGCAGAGCGGCACCCGGCCTACCTGCGCCACCCAAACCTGCGCGCGCAACGTGCG
>DATFTS010000218.1:0-9545 GCA_035261645.1 Jatrophihabitans sp.
TACGAGCGAGCCGAAGACCTCGCCGGGGTCGGCGTCGCGATCGTCATCTGGGGCAGTGCGGCGCTGGCGGGCGCGCAGAGCATCCACAAGCTGGTCGAACACGGCGTCACGCATCACGCCGGCTGGGGCGCCGCGGCCGCGTGCGTCGGGATCCTCGGCAACCAACTGGTCGCCCGCTACAAGTTCGTCGTCGGCCGGCGGATCAACTCCGGAACACTCATCGCCGACGCAACTCACTCCTGGCTCGATGCACTGTCATCGGCCGGCGCGTTGATCGGGCTGATCGGCGTATTGCTCGGCGCGCCTTGGGCCGACCCGGTGGCGGGGCTGGCCGTGACGCTGTTCATCTGCCACGTCGGATGGGAAGTCACAGGCGATGTCGCGCATCGCCTGCTGGACGGCGTAGATCCTGACATCATCGCGCGAGCGGAAGACGCGGCATGCAGCGTCCCAGGCGTACTCCACGCACATGCCCGCGCCCGCTGGACCGGGCGGACCCTTCGCGTCGAAGTTGAGGGATGGGTCGACGGATCGCTGGCGACCCGCGACGCCGACCGGCTCGGTCAGCTGGTGTCGCAAAAAGTCGGGCAGGCAATCGCAGAGGTACGCAGCTTCACGTGGACTGCGCGAGCGGGGTGAGGCCGCGATCGCGGGTCAGCCTCGGATCGCGCGGATGATGCTCAGCACGCCGAGCGCCGTCATCACGATCGCCGCGATCCGGGTGATCCACTTGATCGGCAGCACCTTGAGAAGGGTCTTGCCGCCCAATATGGCCAGCAAGCCGACCGTCCACAGAGCAAGTACAGCACCGACGCCGACCGATAGCGGCGCGTGGTACTTCGCGGCGAGGTTGGCGGTGAGGATCTGGGTCAGGTCGCCCCACTCGGCGACGAAGATAACGCCAAAACCCAGGCTTGCCACCCGCCAGAACCCTGCCTCGGAAGGGACACTGCCGGCCTCCTGCTCCAGCTGGTTGTCCTCGTCCGCCACGCGGTTGTCCTCATCTTCGAGTCCCTCCCGCCAGATCAACACCGCGCCCACCAGGAAAAGAGCAGCGACGATCGCCTCGACCGGACGGTGTGGCAGCAGAGTGAGCACCGATCCGGCCGCCACGGCGATCACGACGTGAAGCAAGAACGCCGCGGCGATCCCGGCGAACACCCACCGCCACGGAAACCGGGTACCGAGCACCAGACTGGCGACGGCGGTCTTGTCAGGTAGTTCACCGGCGAAGACGAGGCCGAAGACGGTGGCAACAACGGCGATGTCGAGCATGAAGAGGTTTCTCCCGGATCGGGGCTGCTGCCCGCAGCGGCCCCGAACGGGTGCGTCGGACAGCAGCCATGAAGGCTGTGTTCCGAACGTCTCGTCCGGTCGGTGACCCGACCCTGGACACCGGGCCGTAGTGGCCAGCATGTCGACATCCAGTCGAGGGACTACTCCCGTTCGCAACCAGCCTACGGGATCTTCGAGTCGGGCAGAGGACGGGGTCTAACCGTCGTTGGCTTCGCCGTCGAGGAGGCGTTCGGCCAGAACCTGAGCATGGCTGAGCTGCGGATTCTTGGTGGCAGTGACCAGCGTCAGCCCTTCGGCGGCGTCGGCGCGGGCGCGCAGCGCAGCGAGGGCCTTGCTGCGGGTCGGATCTTTGAGTTCGGAGAGGTAGCGCTGCCGGAACTCGGCATACCGCTGCGGCTCGTGGCCGTACCACCGGCGTAGGTCGGTGGACGGCGCAACGTCCGGGCACCACTCGTCCAGCGTTGCTGCTGCTTTGGTGATGCCTCGCGGCCAGATTCGGTCGACCAACACCCGGTAGCCGTCGTCCGGCTCGGGCGGGTCATAGACGCGGCGCACTCGCACGCGCGGCGCGGTGTCGCGCGAGGACCGGTCACGCACGTCGATCCTCCCTTTTGCGGGCCGAGATCCCCAGCGTATGCGTGGCCACGGAGCGGGTGGACACGCCGGCGGATCACCCGCTGCGGCGCCACGCACAGCCGCGACGAGACGGGCGCGGTCGCCGTTTGGCAGCCCGGCAAGTCGGGTAGGGCTCAACTCGGCGCAACCGGAGGTGCAGTGGACGTGAACCCGTTGACACGCGCAGCCGAGCACATCGAGAACATGAAGGCCTTGGACGCGCCGGCAATGGCGGTGCAACGGGCGGCACGCGCGGTGTTCGGGCGAGGTCGTGTTCGCCAGGTGCTCGCCGGCGAACCGATCGGCCACCCCCTGCACCCCGCGCTCGTCGGCGTTCCGATCGGCGCGTGGGTGTCGGCGTCCTTGCTCGACGTCACGGGAGCGGACGAGGACGCGGCGCGGCGCCTAGTTGGTTTCGGCGTCCTTGCGGCAGTGCCCACCGCTGCCAGTGGGGCCCACGACTGGCTGGCCACCGAGGGTGCCGAGCGGCGCGACGGCTTCGTGCACGCACTGCTCAACGATCTTGCATTGGGCCTGTACGTCGCGAGCTGGCTGGCTCGTCGAAAGAGCCGGCGAGCTCGCGGCGCCGCGCTCGCGCTGGCCGGCTCAGGCGTGCTGGGCGGCGGGGCCTGGTTGGGCGGTCACCTGGTCTACTCGCGCGGGGTGGGAGTTTCCGGCCGTGACAAATTAAGGTGAAGCCTTCAGTTTTCGCCGGTCCTGAGGGCCATCCGTTCCATCCGTTCGTGGTCCCGCTGCCGATCGGGGCGTTCGTCTCGTCCTTGATCTTCGACATCCTTACCCGGACGCGGGCAGACGGTCTGCCGTATCTGGTCGACGCCGCTTTCTGGCTCATCGGCGTCGGCTTGATCGGCGCGCTCATTGCCGCGGTGTTCGGCGTCCTGGACCTGGTGGCCATCCCGCGAGGGACACCGCCGTTCACCACCGCGGTGACGCATCTGATGCTGAACGTCGCGGCGGCTGTGCTGTTCATCATCGGCTACGCCTGGCGCGCCGGCGACCACGTCGAGCTGGACCAGACCCGCTGGGGGCAGCTGGCGTTGAGCGCCGTCGCTGTCGGCGTCCTCATCGCCGCGGTCTGGTTCGGTCAGACGCTCACCTATCACTACGGGAGGCGGGTCACCGGGCGCACCGATGACGGGCGTGCCAGCGACTGACAGCACCAGATTCACATGGACGGTGCTGCGGACGCTCCACTGCCGAGGAAGAAGTTGTGCACGTCGAACTGTTCCGTGACGTCCTCTCGCGGTGGCGCCTGCCCGCCACTCACCCGGTCGATAATCGGAGCCAGCACCTCATCCTCGAACTGGTCGCAGTGCTGCTTCGATTCCCAGACTTCGATTACCTGAAATCCGTCGGTCGTTTCACGCGCGATGTGCACCAGTAGCCCGGTAGGGGCGCCTTCACCGATCTGCTCGGTGACCGCGGCATTGACGGCTCGGTACATGTCGATCGGCGCCGGCACGCTCGCGATAATTCCGTAGGCCATATCAACCTCCGCATGCTCGTCGTGCTCAGCGTAGATCCCGTCACAATTTGTTCACAGTCTTGTCCACAGATGTGTTCGGGCTTGTGCAAGGACCGCGCGATTTCGGGCTACAAGGTCGAAGGTCCCGGGACCTTCGACCTGCGCGGCGCCTGACCTCCAAGCGCAAGGATCTACCGCAGGTTCGGTCCTGCGGGGGATGCGAACCTAAGGCGACGCGCAACTCTCGTGGGGACGTTGGAGATGGGCGCCGCGACGTCGGCCCTAACCCTCCCTTGCGGACATTTCTGTGTCGCTTGAGGGCCGACAGGAGTCCGGGCGCTGCCTCTCCCCCGAGCGCCCGGACTCTTCACCCGCAGCCGGCTTGGTGGGCGGCGGACGGGACCCAGGTCCCGGCCTCCTCGACCTTCGGTCCCCGGCCAACTCAGCCGTTGTACCCGACTTGCTCCCTACCGCTCAGTAACCAACGGCTACAGCTTGTAACCATGGGTGTGATCGGTGTTAGCTTTGCCTTGTCGGTCAAAGGGACCGACAAGCGCCGGAAGCGGACCCCCGCCCGTAGAAGGCAGATTATGTAAATGGCATGGAGCGAATCCCCCGCTCGCTTCACGCGCAAGACGCAGTCAGGCGATCCCCCGCCGCCTGAGTGCGAACAACTGAACACAGCGAAACAACGGCCCGGGCTGATCCCCCGGGCCGTTGTCATTTCCGCCTCACCGGGCTCAAGTAGCACAAGTGCTATTGTGGTGCGGTGACCACTACCGGACTCCGCGAACTCCGCCAGCAAGCCAGCGACCTCGTGCGCCAGGCCGAGGCCGGCGAGACGATCATCGTGACCGTCAACGGACGGCAGGTCGCGCAGCTCGGCCCGGTCCGTCGCAACCAATGGCGCCACGCCACCGAGATCGGCGCGATCTTTGCCGGGCCGGCCGATGCCGACTGGGCAGCAGACCGCGACCTGATCGACAACACCATTACCGACCCGTTCACCCGGTGAGAGTCCTCCTCGACACCAGTGTCCTGCTCGGCCCCGAGCCCGACCTCGGCGATGCCGACGTCGCGATCAGCGCGATCTCGCTCGCCGAACTGCACTTCGGCGTTCTTGTCGCGCGCACGGCAGAAGTGCGCGCAGAGCGGCTGCGCCGGCTGGGGCTCATCGAAAAAACCTTCGACGCGCTCCCCGTCGACGACGCAGTCGCCCGCGAGTACGGCCGGCTCGCTGCTGCGGTCGTCCAGACCGGCAGACAATCCCGGCCGCGCGTCGCGGATCTACTCATCGCCGCCACCGCCCGAACCCATGCGGCCGAAGTATGGACCCGAAACGGCGACGACCTCGTCGGTCTGGAATCGCTTGTCACGATCCGCTCAATCACCACTTAACTCGCTGCGAGCGATGCTCGGCACCAAGCGCAGACGGTCATCGCCCCGAAATCCGTCCGTCACTGATTGCGGCGGCGTCGCCAGCGATGTGCACGTCGAAGTCGACCGACCATCCGGACTCGTCGCGGTGCACGGGCGAACACCGAACCGTGAGTGCCATCCCTGGCAGCACCATGCTCGCGAACCGGCAACTGAGGTATGACACCGACTCGCTGCCGACCCGGATGTAGTCGTTCTTGATGATCGACACCGCGCGCGCCAGGATCTCGGTGCCGTGCAGAACCGGCGCCGGTAACCCGTACTCCTCGGCGACCCGGGCGTCGGTGTGAATGGGATTCCAGATTCGCGCGCACTCGGTGTAGATCGGCGCGTTGAGTTCGCAGACCGTGATCTCGCCTGCAACCTGGTCGACGACCCGTGCCTGCTGAGGCGCGACCCGCTCGCCCCGCGGGTGGGCGCCGTGCAACTCAACACCGGGATAGAGCATGCTCAGCATGCTCGTCGCGCGCTTTTCGCCCGCCCGTGTGGAGGTCTCGAACTCCACCTGGATGAACGCGCCGATCGAGCGCATCTCCGCCGTCACGAGCCTGGCACGGGTCGTCAGGTGGTCACCGACGCGAATCGATGCGTGGTGGCGGATCGAATGCTGCACGTGCAGTCCCCTGCGGCGGGCATCCAGCGGCATGTCGATCGCCGGGTATTCCGCCAGGATGATCGGCCACTCGGGGCATACCACGAATACCGGGTGCGCGACGATGCCTCCCGGATGGGCAAGGTCGAACAGGTCACCCGCGGTGTCCCCGACGGCCGCCGCGTACGGCTGCAGCCACCGTTCGTCGGCGACGCTGTGCGAAGGGGCGCCCCACTCGCCGAACTGTTCCTCGATAACCGCCATGGAGGCGGTATGAGTCGTCACGACTCGTTCTCCGATCGTGGATTGGGGGAACCAACATTGCGGGGACCAACATTGGGGGGACCAACATTGCGCGGACTGGGTTCGGGTGCCGCGACGGCAGGTGCGGCCAGCCCGTTGGCGAGTGCGTCGAAGAAGATGTCTGCGATCTCTTCCGGCGACAACGCGCCATCCTGCCGATACCAGAGGTATGCGTAGTTGAAGAACCCGAGGACGCCCTTGACGACGATGGGGTGGACGCTGCGGAAGACGCCTTCCGTGACGCACTGACCGATCATTGAACCGACGAGTTCTTCGAACCGATCACGCAGCCGGCGCACGGTTTGCGCGCGCGTTCCGGTCAGCGCCTCGAAGTTGTGGAAGAACACCTGCCACTCTTGCTGGTGGTCGGCGATGTTTCGCATGAGCACGCGCGTCATGGCTTGAAGCCGGACGCGAGCCGGCAGGTCGTGCGACTCGAGCACGTTCGCCTGTTGGATGAGTTCCGCGACGTTGCGGCGGCACAACTCGAACAGCACTTGCTCCTTGCTGTCCAGGTGGTAGTACAACGCGCCCTTGCCGAGACCGACCTCCTTGCAGAGTTGGTCGACACCGGTGCCGTGATACCCCTGTTCGGCGAAGAGCCGGCCTGCGGCGGCAAGGATCCGTTCACGAGTCGCGTTGCGATCCGCTCTCACGCCGTGCCACCCTCCTTCATCGAACGTCGATGACCACCTTGGCGGATGTTCGGTGCCCTTCGAGATCGCGCAAGGCGGTAGCGGCTTCGTCCAACGCGTAGGCGCCGCCGATGACAGGACGTATGACGCCTTCTCCGGCCATTCGGCCGAGGTCCTGCGCCGCCTGCTGGACCACCGCCGGTTCGCGCTTCAGGAATGCGCCCCACCCGACGCCGACGACGTCGACGTTGCGCAACAGAACGCGGTTGACCTTCAGTTGGGGAATGCCGCCCGCGGCGAACCCGATCACCAAATGGCGCCCCTCGGGGGCCAAGAGCCGGAGGCTGTCGTCGAAGATCTGTCCGCCCACCGGATCGACAACGATCGCGTATCCCTCCGGGCATGTTTGCCGCGCCTGCTTGACCCACTCGTCATTCATGACGAGAACATCATCGGCGCCCGCTTCCTTCGCGACGGCGGCGTTGCGCTCGCTGCGTACGACCGCAGTGACCTGCGCACCGAAGCCCTTAGCGAGCTGAATGCTCGCCGTTCCGACACCGCCCGCCGCCCCATGCACCAAGACGTGGTCTCCACCGGCCAGCCGACCACGGCGGATCAGGGCGAAATGTGCTGTCTGGTAGTTCACCGCGAGCGCCGTCCCCTGCCGAAAGCTCAGCGCATCCGGCAAACGGAAGGTCGTGGCGGTCCCTGCAGCGACGACCTCCGCGTATCCGCCCTGGGGCACATGGGCGGCCACCCGCTCACCCGGGCGCAGTCCCGACTCCGCCGGCGCCTCGCGCACCACGCCGGAGACCTCGATGCCCGGCACGAACGGCACGTCCGGTCGTTCTTGGTACTGGCCGCGCGTCATCAGCAAGTCGACGAAACTCACCCCGGCGGCGTGGACGTCGATCAGTACCTCGCCGGCGCCCGCCGACGGCGTGTCGATCTCCGCGATCTCCAGGGCGTCCGGGCCGTCCTCGGATGTCAGCCGAAGTGCCTTCATGCGTGTAAAAACCCTTCCCTTGTCGCGTGCATATGTTGACCGATCGTTCAACAGAAGTTGGTCAACTGCCGCATCACCTTGCAACCGCCATATTCGGTATTAGTGCGGGCCTGGACGTCATCAAGTGCCGCTCACATCCTGCCCGCCGCAACGTGTGTGGACGGTTGACATACGCCGCAGGGACCCAAGTATCTTGACTGATCGGTAAAGAAGCAAGGGAGGATGCCGTGAGTCACGACGCCCGGGTGCCGTCACGCGAAAGCTGCGTCCTTCGCTATCTGGTGGACGCGCACGCCGAGCAGCGGCCGAAACAGGTATTTGCTGTCTTCACCGACGGCAGCAGCTGGACGTATGACGAACTGCGCCATGAGGTCCTGACGACCGCGGCCGGGCTGCAGTCCGCCGGGGTGCGGCAGGGCGACCGCGTCGTTTGTTGGCTTCCCAACGGCCCGGACGCCGTCCGATTCTGGTTCGCCATCAACTACGTCGGGGCGGTGTACGTCCCGATGAACACGGCTTATCGCGGAAGCGTGCTCACCCACGTGCTCACCAACGCCGACGCCGATCTGCTGATCGCAGACGGTGGCTTGATCGACCGCCTCAAGCCGGGCAGCTGTGGTCGGATCTCTCAAATCGCCTGCGTCGGCGCGAGCAATGTGACGATCGACGGGCTGCACATCTACTCTGCTGACGAGTTGCGCGGTACGGCGTGTGAGCCGCTGGAGCGACCGATCGAGCCATGGGACACGCAGGCGATCCTCTACACGTCCGGGACGACTGGCCCGTCCAAGGGCGTCCTCTCGTCCTACATGCAGTCCTATGCGATGTTCGGGCCGGTGACGATGCCGTTCATCACCGCCGACGATCGCTACATGATCAACATGCCACTCTTCCACGTGGGTGGTACCGGGCTGCTGTACTCGATGCTCATGCGCGGCGGCTCGGTGGCAGTGATCGAATCGTTCAGTGTCAGCAGGTTCTGGGACCAGATCCGAGAGACCCAGGCGACCGTTGTCTTCCTGCTGGGCGTGATGGCCAGCTTCATCGACCGGACGCCACGAACCGCCCGCGATCGCGACCATCCGCTGAAGACAGTGATCATGGTTCCGCTCGTGGACGACGTCGCTGGTTTCGTCGAACGCTTCGGTGTCGACGTCTACTCGATCTACAACATGACCGAGCTCTCCGCTCCGCTGATCACCGAGCGCAATCCGACGATCCCGGGAACCTGTGGACGAGTCCGTCCGGGCGTCGAGGTGCGTCTCGTCGACGAGAACGACTGCGAGGTACCGGTAGGGGCCATAGGCGAGTTCGTCGTTCGCACCGACGCGCCGTGGGCCCTCAACCATGGGTATTTCGCGATGCCGGAGGCGACTGCCAAGGCCTGGCGCAACGGCTGGTTCCACACCGGCGACCTGGGGCGCCGCGACGCCGACGGCAACTACTTCTTCGTCGACCGCCTCAAGGACTCGATCCGCCGGCGAGGCGAGAACATCTCGTCGATGGAGCTCGAAGCCGAGATCTACGCGAATCCGAAGATCCGCGAAGTCGCCGTCATCGCGGTCCCGAGCGAGTTCGCCGAGGATGAGGTCATGGCCGTCGTCTCCCTCGTGCCGGGTGAGGTGCTCGAGCCAGAAGAGCTGATCGACTTCCTGCGCAGTCGGGTCGCCTACTTCACGATCCCCCGCTATATCCGGTTCGTCGACGAGATCCCCAAGACGGCGAGCTCGAAGATCCACAAGGTTCCGCTGCGGCAGGCCGGGATCACTCCCGACACCTGGGACCGTGAGCGGCACGGGGTGCGAGTGACCCGCTGACGCGCCACGAACCGGCCGCGCTCCGTGGGTCCACCTCGCCGCGCGGCAACGACGGGTCCTGCGACAGTTCAGTCGTAGCGGCGCTCGGTCAGCATTTCATCGACGTCGGGCCAGAGGATCCGTGTCTGCATCTTGGTCGGTTGGCTCGCCAGGAGCTCGCTCATCACCCAGTGCCACATGTCCGAGTGAGCGGTCGAGGCAGTCGCCGTATCGCGATCACCGATCGCCGTGACCACGGTGCCGATGCGCTCGGTCAGCTCAGCACGCATGCCGCGCGTATATCGCCATTGCACGGTCGCGGTCATCGCCGCCAACGCCGGCACCAAGGTGGACAGGACGTCGTTGTGCGAGCCCTCGG
>DATFTS010000219.1:0-8787 GCA_035261645.1 Jatrophihabitans sp.
CACCGCGCCGGGGGCGATGGATCGGCAGGTGCCGATGACGATCGACCTGGACACCGGCGTCTTCGTCCGCAGCGAGGGTGCCCGGTTGCTCTTCGCGGCGGCGCGCCGCGACCAGGCCGACGGTTATGACGTCTCGGTCGATTGGCCGTGGATGGAACTCGTGCTGGAACGCGCAGTAGATCGGTTTCCCTGGCTCGCCGACCTGCCGCTCGACCGCGCGGGTTGTTGGGCGGGCACTTACGAGAACACTCCGGATCACCACGGCGTCCTCGGTGCGGACCCGTCCGCACCCGGGTGGGTCAACGCCTGCGGTTTCTCCGGGCACGGGCTCATGCAGGCTCCCGAGATCGGCCGATTGGTCGCGGAACAAGTGACTACGGGAGCCATCACCAGCGTCGACGCGAGTGCACTGCGCCTCGAGCGCTTTGCCGAGACCCGGGCCGCCCAGCGCGTGGAACTGGTGTTCTGATGGCGCGCGCGGCGGCGCGGACGTGACCGTGTTCGACACCGAAGGAGGTTCAGCGATGGCCGAGACGCCGTTCCGGCAACTCCACCACATCTGCATCGTCGTGCACGACATCGACAAAAGCGCGCAGTACTACGAATCGCTGGGCGTCGGCCCGTGGCAGGACTATCCGCCGCTGAGCGAGTACACCCGTCTCGACGTCCCCAACCCGGAGGCGTTCGGCCGGCTGCGCTACAAGTTCGTCAACCTCGACAACGTCCAGCTGCAGCTCTGCCAACCACCGGAGCTCGACTGCGCTCAGCGCCGCTTCCTCGACACCCGGGGTGAAGGTGTCTTCCACATCGGCTTCGAATCCGACGTGGACACCGCAGCGCGGCAAGGTGTGGCACTCGGACTCGCCGTGATGATGCGCGGCCAGCGCGACAACGGATCGGGATTCGTCTACTTCGACACCGTCGACGAGGCAGGCGTCGTCCTGATGGCGCGCAAGACGGACTCCACGGCGAACACCCCCTACAGCTGACTCGCTGTCATGCCCGCGACCTCGGCGTAGCGCTCGCGCACCGCAGGCGTCGGCGCGGCGTCGAAGACGTTGACCTGCCCTACCTGCCAGGCCGGGAGGGCGCCGGTCAGTGCCCATGCGGCTTGCCGGGCCGCGCCGTCGGCCACGTACTCACCCGGCTGTGGCACCAGCACCGGAAGCCCCAGCACGGCCGGCGCGATCTCGCAAAGCGCTTCGGACTTGGCTGCGCCGCCGATCAAGAACACTCGCTCTGCGACACATCCGGCGGCACGCAGCGCGTCGACGCCGTCGGCCAGGCCGCAGAGTAGGCCCTCGATCGCCGCGCGTGCCAGGTTCGATCGTGTCGAGTTCGCGAGTGTGAGTCCGTGGATGGCTGCCGTCGAGTCTGGGCGGTTCGGCGTCCGCTCGCCCGCGAAGTACGGCACCAGCGCCAGTCCGCTCGCCCCGGCCGGCGCCGCTACGGCCAGGTCGGCCAGCTCCTTGAGCGATACTCCGAGAAGCTCGGCGACGGTGTCGAACACTCTGGCGCCGTTGAGCGTGCACACGAGCGGCAGAAACCTGCCGGTGGCGTCGGCGAAGCCGGCGACCGTTCCGGACGGATCGCTTGCGGGCGTGATGCCTACGGCAGAGACAACTCCTGATGTCCCGACAGAGATGACGACGTCGCCGGGACGCGCGCCCAGGCCCAGCGCTGCGGCGGCGTTGTCACCGGCCCCGGCAGCCAGGAGGCAGCCGCCTGCCCGCCCGGCGCGCCCTTCGGGCGCGAGCACCTGCGGCACCTGCGGGGCTCGCCCCATGGCGAGCTCGAGCAGATCAGTGCGATAGCGGCCGGTGGCCGGCGACCAGTACCCGGTGCCGCTCGCGTCACTGCGATCGGTTGCAACGTCGTCGAGCGAAGAACTGCGCGACATGCGCCACGTGAGCCAGTCGTGCGGCAGACAGACCAGCGCAGCTCGGGCTGCGTTGCTCGGCTCGTGCTCGGCGAGCCACCGAAGCTTGCTGATCGTGAATGACGCCAGGGGCACGGATCCCACTGCGCTCGCCCACGCCGATGCTCCGCCGTCGAGCTCGCGCACGAGATCGCTCGCCGCGTCCGCCGAGCGCGTGTCGTTCCACAACAGGGCAGCGCGCACGACGTCGCCCCGCTCGTCCAGACAGACCATGCCGTGTTGTTGCGCGGCCACCGATATCGCGTCGACGTCGGCCAAGCCGCCGGCTCGGCCGATCGCCACCTGCAGGGCGTCCTCCCAGGCAGCTGGATCGATCTCCGTGCCGGCCGGGTGTGGTGCCGCCCCGGACCGGATCAGCCGACCGGTGTCCAGATCTCGTACCACGACCTTGCACGACTGAGTTGAGGAGTCGATACCCGCAACCAGAGCCACGCCTCAGGCTCTCACGCGCGGCTGAAGATGCGATCGACCTCGGTTGCTGATCTGGCGACGGTCGCCACCCGACTGGCAAGCACGCCCGCGGTCACTTACGCGGCGAGTGGTCAGCCATAGCTGACCACTCGCACACGAAGTGACCACTCCCGGTGGCTGAGTGGTGCGTTCTCGGTTTGGTGGCGCGAAATTTCGCGCCACCAAACCGATTCCGCGCCACTCAACCGAGGAGGCCGAACGGATCAGGTGAGATCGAACCGGTCGAGGTTCATCACCTTGTCCCATGCAGCCACGAAGTCGCGGGCGAACTTCTCGTTCGCGTCCGACGCGGCGTACACCTCCGCGATCGCGCGCAGTTGCGAGTTCGAGCCGAAGATCAGATCGACGGCGGTGGCCGTCCACTTCAACTCGCCGGTGCTCCGATCGCGGCCTTCGAAGACGTTCTCCGCCGAGGCGGACGCCTTCCACTCCGTGCCCATGTCGAGCAGGTTCGCGAAGAAGTCGTTGGTCAACGACTCCGGGCGCTCGGTGAAGATCCCGTGCGCGGTCTGCTTGACGTTGGCGTTCAACGCCCGCATGCCGCCGATCAACACCGTCATCTCGGGCGCGGTGAGGTTGAGCAGGTTCGCCCGGTCGAGCAGCAGCGTCTCGGCCGGCAATTTCTCTCCGGCTCGCAGGTAGTTGCGGAAGCCGTCGGCGCGCGGTTCCAGCACGGCGAATGACTCCACATCGGTCTGCTCCTGCGCGGCGTCAGTACGCCCAGGCGCAAATGGGACGGTGATCGTATGCCCGGCGTTCTTCGCGGCTTGCTCGACGGCAGCGCAGCCGGCCAGGACGATGAGGTCGGCCAGCGAGACCCGCTTCGCACCGGACTGACCGAGGTTGAAGTCCTGTTGGATCTGTTCGAGCGTCTGCAGCGTCTTTGCCAGTTCAGCCGGGTCGTTGACCTCCCAGTCGCGTTGCGGCGCAAGGCGAATCCGCGCCCCGTTGGCGCCGCCGCGCTTGTCGGTGCCGCGGAAGCTCGCGGCAGCGGCCCAGGCAGTGCGGACGAGCTGTGCGATCGGCAGCCCCGACGCCAGCACGTTGGCCTTCAGCGCCGCGATGTCCTGCTCGCCGATCAGTTCGTGGTCGACCGCGGGCACGGGGTCCTGCCACAGCTGCGGCTCCGGGATCCACGGGCCGAGGTACCGCGACACCGGACCCATATCGCGGTGCAACAACTTGAACCACGCCTTGGCGAAGGCCAGCGCGAACTCTCCGGGGCTCTCGAGAAAGCGGCGAGAGACCTTTTCGTAGGCGGGATCGACGCGCAGCGCGAGATCAGTGGTCAGCATCGTGGGAGGACGGGTGTCCGCCGCGTCCTGCGGTCCGGGAATCGTCCCGGCGCCGGCGCCGTCCTTCGCCTGCCACTGCCACGCACCCGCTGGGCTCTTGGTCAACTCCCACTCGTAGCCGAACAGGTTCTCGAAGAACTGGTTGGACCATCGGATCGGAGTAGAGGTCCACGTGACCTCAAGACCGCTGGTGATCGCGTCGGCGCCCTTGCCGGTGCCGTACGTGCTCTTCCAGCCCAGGCCCTGACTCTCGATCGGGGCCGCCTCGGGCTCCGGGCCGACGTAGTCGCCTGACGCCGCACCATGGGTCTTGCCGAAGGTGTGCCCACCGGCGATGAGCGCAACCGTCTCCTCGTCGTTCATGGCCATCCGGGCGAACGTCTCGCGGATGTCCCGCGCGGCCTTCAGCGGATCGGGCTCGCCGTTCGGACCCTCCGGGTTCACATAGATGAGGCCCATCTGCACGGCGCCGAACGGAGCGGCGAGTTCGCGGTCGCCGCTGTAGCGCTCATCGCCCAGCCAGGTGTCCTCCGGTCCCCAGAAGATCTCCTCCGGCTCCCAGACGTCCTCTCGCCCGAAGGCGAAGCCGAACGTCTCGAACCCCATCGATTCGAGCGCACAGTTCCCGGCGAAGACCAGCAGATCGGCCCAGGAGATCTTCCGGCCGTACTTCTGCTTGACCGGCCAGAGCAGTCGGCGCGCCTTGTCGAGGTTCGCATTGTCGGGCCAGCTGTTCAGTGGGGCGAAACGCTGCGCCCCCGTGCCGCCACCGCCCCGGCCGTCAGCGATGCGGTACGTGCCGGCGGCGTGCCAGCTCATCCGGATCAGAAGCGGCCCGTAGTGCCCGTAGTCGGCCGGCCACCAGTCCTGCGACGTCGTCATCACATCGAAGATGTCCCGCTTCAACGCTTCGAGGTCGAGGGTCTTGAACTCTTCGGCGTAGTTGAACTCCTGGCCCATCGGGTTGCCACGAGGCGAGTGCTGGTGCAGAACCTGCAGATTCAGCTGGTTCGGCCACCAGTCCTGGTTCGTCCTCGGCCGATCGGACGCTGGAGTGGGGGACGGGATTGCTGGGTTCTCGCTTTCGCTGCCGTGCTCAGACACGTTGGTCTTTCTCCTGTCTCACTGGTCTCGTTGTGGTTGCGGTTGTTGTTGTGGCTACGGTGCTGTTGTTCGTGCGATGGTGGTGCTCAGCCGCCGGCGGCGGATATCGACGCTGCACAGTCGGGACAGCGTCCCCAGTAGATGACCTCCGCTTCGTCGATCGCGAAGCCCTGGTCGTCGGACGCGTCGAGACAGGGTGTGTCACCGACAGCACAATCGACGTCGGCGATGGCACCGCACGTGCGGCATACGACGTGGTGATGGTTGTCCCCCACGCGCGACTCGTAGCGCGCGACTGAGCCATGCGGCTGGATCCGCCGCACCAACCGCGCGTCAGTCAGAGCACGCAGGACGTCATAGACGGCCTGGTGGGACACCTCGCCCAGGTGCTCACGCACCGCAGCGATGATCGACTCGGTGTCGGCATGGGGGTGATCTCGGACTGCGCTCAGCACCGCCAACCGCGGGCGAGTGACTCGCAGGCCGGCGCGCCGCAAGGTTTCCTTGAAGTCGGAAACCGTCGGCACGCGCCGAAGTATTACCGGTTTTCTGGATCGAATCAAGTTCTGACACTGCGATCCACACGGTAATGCGCGCACATCCCGCTCGCGGCCTCTACTCTCTTCGCAGGTACACGGCCGGAAGGGCGAACTCGACTCGGATGGACAACGCCAGCGAGACGCAGAGTCCGCTGCCCGCTGAGGCGCCCGCCGCCCCCGACGGCCAGCGGCCGCAGAGCCAGCCCAAGAGCCGGCCTAAGAGCCGGCCAAAGAGCGCCGACCGGTCACAGCCGATGCGACGGGTATCGCGTGCCGCGGTCGCCGTGCTGGTGATCAGTGCAGCGCTGACCGCAGGGCTATCGGTAGTGGCCTACCGGCTCAATCAGCACAACGAGCACCGTCTGCTCAACCTGCAGGTCAAAGAGACGGCAACGCTGCTGCAGGCACTGCTGCCCGGCATCGAGACTCCGCTCGCTTCGGCAGCAGAGGTTGCCGCGACGAGCGATGGCTCTGCCGCGGCGTTCCAGTCGTATGTGACGTCATATGTCGGCACTGGTAACCAGTTCGACTCCGCCAGCCTGTGGGTGGTGAACGGTCAGGACGTTCGTCAGGTGGCCGTCGTCGGTGTCCCTCCGGCGCTGGCGGCGTCCCCCGACGCAGCTGTCCGCACGCTCAAGAGCGCGGCGGCTCACTCTTCAGTCACACTTGTCGGGCCTTTCGGAGTGGCGCGGCCGCGGCTGGGATACGTCTACGCGGCGCGACACGCCGGCGCCACCTACGTGGCCTACGCGGAGAGCGCGCTACCAGCCCACAAACATGCGCAGATTCAACGTGGCTCGCCGTTCTCCGACCTGCGATTTGCCCTCTACCTCGGCGGTGCGACGACACCGAACGCGCTCCTGGAGACGAACGAGGCGACGCTGCCCGTCGCCGGCGACACCGCGCGGACGACCGTGCCGTTCGGTTCATCAGCACTGACGCTCGTTGCGGGCAGTACCGGCCAACTGGGCGGAGCGCTGTCGGGCTCGCTGTGGTGGATCGTGGCGCTGATCGGAGCCGCGCTTTCGATCGTTGCCATGCTGGCTGCCGACCGGCTCGTGCGCGGCCGGAAAGCTGCCGAACGGCTCACCGCACAGACAGAAGTGCTGCTGGCCGAACAACGCGGCATCGCCAGAAAGCTGCAGGACGCGCTGTTGCCGGAGGTGCTGCCGACGGTGCCAGGACTGCGCGCTGACGCTCGCTACGTCGCCGGCGCCGGCGGCGTGGACATCGGGGGCGACTGGTACGACCTGCTGCCAGTGGACGACCGACGGGTCTTCTTCGTGATCGGCGACGTCTCCGGGCGCGGACTGGCCGCAGCGACAACGATGGCGGCACTGCGCTTTGCCATCCATGGCTTCGTCAGCGAGCACCACGAGCCTGCCGCGGTGCTCGACCGGCTCTCCGCCATGGTCGCCGTCGGCCGGGACGGGCAGTTCGCGACCGTCCTGTGCGGCGTACTCGACGTCGCAACCCGTGAGATGACCCTGGCCAGCGCGGGGCACCTGCCGCCGCTGGTGATCGGCGATGGCACATCGGCGTTCGCCGAGATCAGCACCGGGCCACCGATCGGCGTGCCGCCGAATCGGCCCTACCAGACCGTCACCGTCAGAGTGCCGCCGCGGTCGACGCTGCTGGCATTCACCGACGGCCTCGTCGAGCGTCGCGGCGAGACGCTGGATGTGAGCCTCGCGCGACTACGATCACTGGTTGGCTCCGCTTCGTCGGTGCAGCAGGTCTTCGAACTGCTGACACCGAACGAGGTCAGTGGGGGCAGCGACGACATCGCGATCTTGGGGGTCCAGTGGCTGAACTAGGCCTTGGTGACGGCGACGCTCCCGAAATTGGTTCGACCCTGGCGGTCGAGCAGCTGCCGACCGAGCCACCGCGACTCGTGCTCAAACTCAGCGGCCAGGTGGACGTCTCGACGGAGGGCCTGCTGCGCGACGCGATCGATGGCGCCGTCACAGCCGGCGCATCGAACCTCGTCCTTGACATGTCAGAGGTCGACTTCATGGACAGCTCCGGCATCGCCGTGCTGCTGGTGGCCGGCCGGCGGGTTGACGCGCTTGAGTTGCGCAATCCGACTGAGATCATCCGGCGAGTCATCACGATTGCCGGCCTCAGTGAGGCATTACGAATGACGCCCGATGCCTGAGTGGGTTCTCGCATCACGAGCCGAATCCGTCGCGCACGCGCGACGGCTGGCAGTCTCGTCCTTGCCCGGGCTGTCGACAGCGGCGGCCCAAGCCGTTGCACTGATCGTTTCCGAACTCGCCACCAACTGCGTGCGTCACGCAGGCACCGAGTTTCGGCTTCGAGTCACGCCGCAGCCTCAATCGGTACGGATCGAGGTCACCGACGCGGCCGGGGGCCGGCCGGCGTTGCGGAACCCCGCGCCAACCGAACCGCACGGGAGGGGGCTTCAGATAGTGCAGGTGCTCGCCACGCGCTGGGGAGTGCAGGCGGACGAGGGCAATGCGGGCAAGACCGTCTGGTGCACCGTCGCGGTCTAGGCGCAGATTCCAGCCTGATGTGTACGTCAACAGAACGCTCCTACTCAGCCGGCCGGAACGCGCCGGCAGCCGCTCGCGCCTTCGGGCATTCAGCGGTGATGGTGGCACTGCTCCCGGCCGGGTGGTCGCTGGCTGACGACGTCTCGGTCGTGATCAGCGAGCTGGTCACCATGAGTGTCGAGGCGGGCGCCAAATCGATCACCGTACGGGTGACCGTCCACTATGACCATCTCGAAATCGCGCTCACCGGCGACAACGATGTATGCACCGCCGCTGACACCTTGGAGCCGGATGCCGTCGCGGCCCGTCGGGCGATCCTCGCTGCGCTGACCGACCAGATGAGCACCCACCAGCTCGACGAGCATCAGGTCTCGACCGAGGTGGAGATCCGCTGCGACCCCCAGTACACGCCACGCGTCCCCTGCCGCCTGCGGCCGGTGACGTAGGCGCGATCGTCGGCTTTGCTGTGGCCGCGGGTGACCATTCGCCTCAGTGGGTATCGGCCGGGACGCGTTCCGCTTGGACCTCCTCGCCACCAGCGGCCTGAATGACCGCAAGTCGTCCAACGGCTACCTGGCGTGCGCCCAGGAGTTGATGGGTTGCCTGCCGGCATGGTCGCACCGGATCCGGCAGACCCCTCCCTGCACACGATTCGCGTCGTCGTCGACCGGTAAGAGTTCGTCAACAACCGTTACGGTTCGTGCGGCTCCAATGCGGCGACGAACGCGCCCACGTCACGCCGACGTGACCCGGCCGCCCACACGGCCCAGGTGCGGCGTACCAGTGGCGCGCCGACCAGCGGGCACCACACGATTCCGTCGGCCAGCGGTTGCGACCAGTCCGGGGGTGCAAGCGCGAACGCACGACCGCTCTCGACCGCTGCGAACTTGACCTCGGCAATCAGTGCCTGATCGCTCTCGGAC
>DATFTS010000220.1:0-5098 GCA_035261645.1 Jatrophihabitans sp.
CGTTCGGCGTCGTACCCGCCGAACGCGCATGGCTCGCTCGCCGGCTTCGGCGTCGACCTCGAGCTCAGCCTGGGCAGCGACGAACCCGGCCCGGTGGAGCTGCCCCTTTCGTTGACGGTCGGCGCATGGCTGCTGCGCGAGACGCTGGGGGCCGACTCCGGCGCGTTCGGGTACTCGATCGGACCCGACGGCGCTGCGCTGCCGCTGCTCGACGACGATGCTCAGGCGCTGTTGGTGATGGGCGACGGCAGCGCGCGGCGCAGCACATCGGCGCCGGGCTACCTCGACCCGCGTGCTGGCGCCTTCGACGTTTCAGTGGCCGGCGCGCTGCGCAGTGGCGTCGCAGAGCGGTTGCGCACGGACACGCAGCTCGGCGGGGAACTCTGGGCCACCGGCCCGGTCGTTTGGAACGCCGTCGCCGATGCGCTGGGCGACTCCGTGTTCAGCAGCAGCGAGCTGCTCTACGACGCCGCGCCGTACGGTGTCGGCTACTTCGCCGCCGTGTGGACGGGCCGTGACTGAGGGACGGGTCCTCGCGGTCGTGGGGCCGACCGCAACCGGCAAGTCCGATGTCGCTGTCGCCGTCGCCCACCGGTTGGACGCGGAGATCATCAACGCCGACTCGATGCAGCTCTACGCCGGCATGGACATCGGGACGGCCAAGCTCTCCGTCGAGGAGAGACGCGGCGTGCCGCATCACCTGCTCGACATCTGGCCGATCAGCAAGTCGGCCGCGGTCGCGGAGTATCAAGCTCTCGCGCGGCAGAAGATCGCCGAGCTGCGGCAGCGCGGAAAGTTGCCGATCCTGGTCGGTGGCTCGGGCCTCTACCTGCGTGGCGCACTGGATCACCTCGACTTTCCCGGCGAGTCACCGGCGATCCGCGCCCGCCTGTACGGCGAGCTGGCTGCGCACGGGCCGCGGGCGTTGCACGCGCGGCTCGCGGAACGCGACCCGGCTGCGGCCGCCGCGATCCTGCCCAGCAACGGCCGGCGCATCGTCCGGGCACTGGAGGTGATCGAACTCACCGGCGCTCCGTTCACCGCCCGGATGCCGGGGTTCGAATCCGTCTATGACACCGTGCAGATCGGTCTCGACCGCGCCGATCTGGACGAGCGGGTCGACCAGCGCGTCCATCGGATGATGGCCCGCGGATTCGTCGACGAGGTGCGGGCATTGCTGCCGCACGGCTTGCGCGACAGCCCGACCGCCGGCAAGGCCCTCGGATACGCGCAACTGCTTGCCTGCCTGGACGGTGCGGGCCACGTCATTGGTGAACTCGACGAAGCAGTTGACCAGACCGTTCGCGCAACCCGCCGATTCGTGCGGCGGCAGCGGTCCTGGTTCCGGCGCGACCCGCGCGTGCATTGGCTGGACGCGTCCGCCACCGACCTCATCGACCAGATGCTCCGTATCCTCGACGTGTGAGGCTGGTAAAGGGACACGGCACGGAGAACGACTTCCTCGTGCTCCCTGATCTCGACGGTGCGATCGAACTGTCCGAGCCGATGGTGCGGGTGTTGTGCGATCGGCACGCCGGGATCGGCGCGGATGGGATCTTGCGGCTCGTGCGCTCGGAGAACGACCCCGATGCCAAGGAAATGGCGGCAGAAGCGCCGTACTTCATGGATTACCGCAACGCCGACGGCAGTGTTGCGGAAATGTGTGGAAACGGAATTCGTGTCTTTCTTCGGTATCTAATTGCCACCGGCCTCGTTGAGACGTGTGCGGCGGTGGCGACACGCGGCGGGATCCGAAGCGTGCGGGCCCGCGGGGACGGAGACGTCACTGTGCACATGGGTCTGCCCCGGATCCTTGCCGACCGGCCGGTCGCCACCGCCGCGCCTTTGCCTCCTACGCCTGGCGTGGCTCTCGAACTCCCCAATCCACACGTCGTCGTGCCAGTAGGGACCGTGGCCGATCTGGCCGCGCTCGAACTGAAGCGCCCGCCATTCGTCGAGCCAGCAATGCCGCACGGCCAGAACGTCGAATTCGTCGTGCGCCGAGGCAAGCGCTGGCTGCAGATGCGCGTGCACGAGCGCGGTGTGGGTGAGACCCGGTCGTGTGGAACCGGCGTCTGTGCGGCAGCGGTTGCTGCCGCCGCGGGCGACGGCGTCAACGCGGACGGCATCGCTTGGCGCGTCGACGTGCCCGGCGGCAGCTGCGAGGTGGTCTGGCGGACGGACGGAGAAGTGGAGCTCACCGGCCCCGCAGTGCTCGTCGGCGAGGTGGATGTGAGCGACGAATGGCTCGCGGCACAGGTATCCAGTCGCCGCGCCGTGTCACGATGAAGATGACATGACTGATCAGGACTTCCCAATTCTCGGCGGCGACGACCGCGCCGATGCCCCCGGCGACTACGACCGCGCCGACGCCCCCGGCGACTACGACCTGGAGGAGCGGCAGGCGCTGCGCCGCGTCGCTGGCCTGTCGACCGAACTCGAGGACGTCACCGAGGTCGAGTACCGCCAACTGCGCCTCGAACGCGTCGTGCTGGTTGGCGTTTGGACCACCGGCACGCTGGCTGAGGCAGAGAACTCGCTCGTCGAGCTGGCCCGATTGGCCGAGACTGCCGGCTCGCAGGTGCTCGACGCGCTCATCCAACGCCGCGATCGGCCAGACCCAGCCACGTACATCGGCTCGGGCAAGGCCAAGGAGCTGCGCGACATCGTCGTCCAGCACGGCGCCGACACGGTGATCTGCGACGGCGAGCTGACGCCTGGTCAGCTGCGTCAGCTGGAGGCCGTCACCAAGGTGAAGGTGGTAGACCGCACCGCGCTGATCCTCGACATCTTTGCCCAGCATGCGCGGTCCAAAGAGGGCAAGGCGCAGGTCGAACTCGCACAGATGCAGTACCTGCTGCCGCGGCTGCGTGGTTGGGGCGAGTCCCTGTCCCGTCAGGTCGGCGGCCGGGCCGCGGGCGGCCTGGGCATCGGTGGCCGAGGTCCGGGTGAGACGAAGATCGAGATCGACCGGCGGCGCATCAACGCTCGGATGGCGAAGCTGCGCCGCGAGCTGGCGGCGATGAAGACTGCCCGTGACGTGAAGCGGGCTCGGCGCGGCGCGAACGAGGTGCCGAGCGTGGTGTTGGCCGGCTACACCAACGCCGGCAAGTCGTCCCTGCTGAACCGGCTCACCGACGCCGGGGTACTCGTCGAGAATGCGCTGTTCGCCACCCTCGACCCGACCGTGCGTCGCGCGGAGACCGCCGACGGCCGTCCGTACACGCTGGCCGACACCGTGGGATTCGTCCGGCACCTGCCGACCCAACTCATCGAGGCATTCCGTTCGACGCTCGAGGAGGTGGGCGAAGCGGATCTGATCCTGCATGTCGTCGACGCCTCCGACGCCGACCCGGAGGCACAGATCAAGGCTGTTCGCGAGGTACTGGCCGACATCGATGCGCTCGGCGTGCCCGAGCAGTTGGTGTTCAACAAGGTGGACGCAGCCGATCCGGCGATGGTGCTGCGGCTGCGGGGCATCGCGCCGGATGCCATCTTTGTCTCCGCACGCACGGGGGAGGGCGTCGAGGCTCTGCGCGAACTGATCGACACTCGGCTGCCGCGTCCGGACATCGCCGTGACGGTGCTGGTGCCCTACAACCGCGGCGATCTCGTCACCCGGATCCACGACGAGGCCGAGGTGCTCGAGACCGAACACACCGCCGGCGGCACACTCATCCGTGCCCTGGTGCGGCCGGCCCTGGCGCAGCGGCTGCGCCCGTTCGCGTCCGCGGCGGTCGGCTGAGTCAGCCCCTTGGGGCAGTTACGGGTGGCCGTTCGGACGCTCCGGCTCACCTGCTGATCAAGGCCGGTTGCGCCGTCTCATTGCAACCATGACCGGACTTGATGATCCGAACGCCGCGCAGTCCTACGTCGACGCCAACTACGGTGGCGCCAACAGCTGCATGAGCGCCGACGACCGAGCCGCCACGGTGATGGGGCACGTCAACCAGCAACTCGGCGCGCTAGGCGTGCCCGAGATCGGCTATGACTGGGGCGCCGGCAGCAACGCCGGCCAGTTCAACTTCGACACCTGGCGGATGGGACTCGGCCGCGACGCATTCGACCCGGTGCATTACGAGTCGGGCGGGCAGGCAGCGGAAGCCGATCTGTTGGACACCGTCTACCACGAGGCGCGGCACTCCGAGCAGTGGTTCCGGATGGCCCGCGAACGCGCCGGTCTGGGCGCGAGCGCAGAGCAGATCGTCCATGTCATGGGCATTCCGGACTGGGTGGCGCAGCACGCCGTTGCCTACCCGATCCTGCAGTGCGATGCGTCCCAGTACGAGGCCGAGGACTGGTACCAGAGTGTGTACGGCACTGGGGCGGCGCACCGGAACACGACCTTGGGTGACGTCCAGAACCATTACGAGGACTACCGCAATCTGCCCGAAGAGCACGACGCGTGGCACGCGGGTGGCGAGGTCACCCAGGATTACCTCGACCACCCGAGGTAGCCCCCGCTGGCGGGCGGCTGGCGTAGGCTGATGCGAACCGGTTCATCCAGCGACAGGAGATCCGACGATGGGTGGTTGGGACGCTCCCTGGCACTGGATCGTGGTTGCGGTCCTCGTCATCGCGCTCTTCGGTGCCAAGCGATTGCCGGATGCGGCGCGCTCACTCGGGCGCTCGCTGCGGATCTTCAAGACTGAGATCAAGGGCATGAGTGAGGACGACAAGGCGCGCGTGAAGGCCCGCGAGGACGCGGAGAACGCGGAGCCGAGGGCGCTGCCCGCCGCCGAGTTCATCAAGCGCGACAACGGTGCGCCCGGGACTCACGAGGCCGGGCCGGTCGATGGGCCGGTCGATGGCGCGTCGGCCCCGCGTCCGCGTCCGTCCCCGACCGGTCAGCGGCAGACGAGCGCCCAGAAGGATTGAAGCGCAGGCGGATTGAAGCGCGCGGAGACCAGCTAGTAGGTCTGCTCCAGGGATGTCCTACGGGCGTAGGACAAGGTCGCAGCGCAACTGGGTCCTTCGGCTCGGAGGTCAGACGCGCCGCAGGACGGATACGACGCGACCGAGGATCGTCGCCTCGTCGCCGTCGATCGGCGAGTATGCCGGGTTGTGCGGCAGCAGCCATACGTGGCCGTCCCTGCGC
>DATFTS010000221.1:0-1819 GCA_035261645.1 Jatrophihabitans sp.
GCCTGCAAGACGCGGTTGCGGTGGAAGCGTTGCGTCCCCCACGCGGAGGTCAACGCGCGCACCTTGGTCAGCCACAGCGACAGGTCGTACTCGGAGGTGTAGCCGATTGCTCCGTGCACCTGCAGCGCTGCTCGCGCCGCCCCGTACGCGGCGTCCGAACATGCGACCTTTGCAGCCGAGACGTCCCGCGCAACCGTCGGCTGGTCGATGGCAAGCGCGGCGCCGAACAGCAGCGGCCGGGCGAGTTCCAGCGCGACTGCCACATCGGCCAGTTGGTGCTTGACTGCCTGGAACGAGCCGATCACCGTGCCGAACTGCCGCCGCTGCTTCGCGTACGCGGTCGCCCGCTCGAGCAGCGCGCCGCCCAACCCCAGCAGCTGCGCCGCGGTGGCCAGTACTCCGCGCTCGAACGCGGCGGACGGCTCCGCCTCGCCGACTACGTCGCGCGCACTCACCTCGGCGAGCAGCCGCGCCCGATCCACCGACCTGACCGGCGAGGACACCGTCGCCGACGACAGCATCGATCCGTCGAGCAGATACACGGCGTCGGACGCCGGTGCGTCCACCGCCAGCGGGACGTGCGGCGGGACGGCGAGCGTCGCAACCACTTCTCCACTGCCGATGGCGTCGAGCCGGCCGGCGTCCGGCGTGCCCGCGAGCAACTGCGGCAAGACGGCTACCGACTCGACGTAGGGGCCCGGCACCGCCGCACGTCCCAGTTGCTCGAACGCCAGGACTAGGTCGACCGGCGTCGCGCCGAACCCGCCATGATCCTCAGGCATTCCCAGCGCGAGCACGCCCTGATCGGCAAGGCGCGCCCACAGCTTGCGGCCTGGCGCGGTGTCACCGTGCGCCCAGGCGCGAACGAGCGACGGGGTGTTGGAGTCGGCGAGCAGTTCGCCGAGCGATCGCGCGAACGCAAGCTGCTCCGGCGAAGGCGCGAACCTCATCGTGGCAGTCCCAGCAACCGCTCGGCGACGACGTTGCGCTGGATCTCGTTCGTGCCGGCGTAGATCGGACCGGCCAGCGAGAACAGATACCCGGACATCCACTCGCCGGCCACTTCGCCTCGTGCCCCGAGGAGATCCAGCGCCGTCTCGTGCAGCGCCACGTCGAGCTGCGACCAGAACAACTTGCCCATCGACGACTCGGCGCCGAGCTCGCCGCCGTCGGCCAGCCGCGTCACGGTCGACCAGGTGTGCAGCTCGTACGCGCGGGCGCCGATCCAGGCGTCGACGACCCGATCGGTCAACGCCGTGTCGTCGACACCGTCGGCCAACTCGATCAGCCGGGCAGCGGCGGCGAGGAACCGCCCGGGGGAGCGCAGTGACAGCCCACGCTCGTTCGACGCCGTGGACATCGCGACCTTCCAACCGGCCCCGACCTCGCCCAGCACGTCGGAGTCGGGCACGAACACGTCGTCGAGGAAGATCTCGGCGAAACCCGGTTCCCCGTCGAGTTGGGGGACACCACGCACCGTCACCCCGTCGGCACGCAGGTCGAACAGAAAGTACGTCAGCCCCCGATGCCGCTCGGCGTCCGGATCGGTGCGGAACAGGCCGAAGCCGCGATCGGCGTAGGTGGCCCGCGTCGACCAGGTCTTCTGTCCGGATAGCAGCCAGCCGCCTTCGGTGCGTACTGCGCGCGACTTGATGCCGGCGAGGTCGCTGCCTGCTTCAGGCTCCGACCACGCCTGTGCCCAGATCTCGTCCGCGCGTGCCATCGGCGGCAGCAACCGCCGCAGCTGCTCCGGCGTCCCGTGCGCGAACAGCGTCGGTGCGAGCAGGAAGATGCCGTTCTGGCTGACTCTCAGCGGCGC
>DATFTS010000222.1:0-5411 GCA_035261645.1 Jatrophihabitans sp.
ATCTCTTGATCTCACCCGGTTGTGCACACCCCGCTGTGCAGCCCCGGGCTGCCGTGTGCAAACCCCGCGGTGATCAAGAGACCAGCCCCGTCGATATACGCCCGGCCAGGTCTCTTGATCTCACCCGGCTGTGCACACCCCGCTTTATCAAGAGACCATCTCCGTCGATATACGACCGAAGCGATCTCTTGATCAGCGCGGGGAGAGCGAGCGGAGAGTGAGGGGAGAGCGCTCGTAGGCACACCGCCGGCCCAGCCATGCGCAGCCGCTGCGTCCATCCATCGCATCGCGGCCCGTAAGGTGGGCTGGTGCCGCCGAAGCTGCCTGCGCCGACCTTCGAGATCCACCGCCACACACTTGATAACGGGCTCCGCGTCGTGCTATCGCCCGACCATTCGGCTCCGGTCGTCAGCATCGCGGTTCTCTACGACGTCGGGTTCCGCTCCGAGCCAGAGGGACGTACCGGCTTCGCGCACCTCTTCGAGCATTTGATGTTCCAGGGCTCGGCGAACCTGGAGAAGCTCGAGCACTTCCGCTACGTGGAGTCCAGCGGCGGCACGTTCAACGGCAGCACGCACTTCGACTACACCAACTACTTCGAGGCGCTGCCTTCGAATGCGCTCGAGCGCGGCCTGTTCCTCGAAGCCGACCGGATGCGCGGCCCCCGCATCACGGAGGAGAACCTCAAGAACCAGCTCGACGTGGTGAAGAACGAGATCCGGGTGAACGTCCTGAACGCCCCCTACGGCGGGTTCCCGTGGATCTATCTGCCGCAGGTGCTGTTCGACACATTCCCGAATTCGCACAACGGCTACGGCGGCTTCGAGGATCTCGAGAGCGCCACCACCGACGACGCGCGTGACTTCTTCCGTCGCTATTACGCACCGGGCAACGCGCTGCTCACCGTCGTCGGCGACCTCGACGTCGACGAAGCCGTCACGCTCGTCGAGAAGCACTTCGCCGACATCGAGAAGCGGACGACGCCGAAGCGGCCGTCGTTCGGCGAGCCGCCGCTGACGAGCGAGCGGCGCGACCAGCACCACGACCCGCACGCGCCGCTGCCGGCCGTTGCGCTGGGCTATCGGGTGTCCGACCCGATCGGCCAGCTGGACGAGCTGCTCGCCACCGTGCTGCTCACCGAGGTGCTCAGCGAAGGTGACGCCTCCCGGCTGCAGCGCCGACTGGTGCACCGTGACCATCTCGTCACTGACATCTCCGCGTACGTCGGCGAGTTCGGCGACCCGTTCGACGAACGCGACCCCACGGCACTGACGATCAGTGCGCATTACCCGACCGAGACCGAGCTCGACTCGGTGCTCACCGCCGTCGACGAAGAGATCGATCGCGTCGCCGAGGGCGGCCTCGAACGCGGGGAGCTCGACCGCGTCCGCACCCGCCTTGCGAGCGTGCTGCTGCGCGATCTCGATCCGGTCATATCCCGCACGCTCGACTTCGCGAAGTTCGAGCTGCTGCGCGGGCGGGCTGATCTGATCAGCGAGCTGCCGGAGCGGCTCGCGGCTGTCACCGACGCCGACGTCCGCCGCGCTGCGGAGGCGTTACGGCCCGATCGCCGCGCGGTCCTCGAACTGGTTGCGGGAGGTGCGCAGTGACCGAGCAGCGCGTGAAAGAAGTACCTGCGCTGACCGAACCACGCCGCCCTCGTCCGCTGCGCTCCTCTACGCAGACGCTCGACAACGGGTTGTCCGTGGTCGCGGTGCGCAAACCCGGCGTCCCGCTCGTCGAGCTCCGGCTGCGGGTGCCGTTCCTCTCAGGCAAGCCGGGTCACCCTGCGCAGGCCAGCCTGCTCGGCGAGACGCTGCTCACCGGCGCCGGCGACCTCGACCGCGCGGGACTTGCCGCCGAGATCCAGCGGCTGGGTGGGGACCTCTCCGCGAGCGTCGACGCCGACCGGCTCGTGATCACCGGCAACGTGCTCGCGACCAACCTGCGCAAGCTGCTTGGGTTGCTCGCAACTGTGGTGGCCGAGCCGGCATACGACAAGGACGAAGTCAGCACCGAACGCGGCCGGCTCATCGAAAAGCTGACCATCGCCCGCGCCCGCCCCAGTGTCGTCGCCAGCGAGACGCTCGCACACCGCATGTTCGACGATCACCCCTACGCGCTTGACCTGCCGCAGCCGGCCGAGGTGGAAGCAGTGCGGCCGGCTCAGTTGAAGACCCTGCACCGCTCCTTCGTGCGGCCTGATGGCGCCACGCTTGTTCTGGTCGGGGACGTGCCACCCGGTCGGATGATCGAGCACGCGGCGGCCGAGCTCGGCGGGTGGGTCGGGCGCGCGCCCAAGCCGCGGGTCCCCGCCCTGCCGACGCCGCCGGGCGGCCCGGTGCAGGTCGTCGACAGGCGCGGGTCGGTGCAGTCGTCCCTGCGAATGGGCCGGCTCGGCGTGACTCGCACCGACCCCGAGTATCCGGCGCTGCATCTGGCGAACCTGATCTTCGGTGGCTACTTCACGTCCCGATGGACGGAGAACCTGCGCGAGGACAAGGGCTACACCTACGGTCCGCACAGCCGCATCGAGCACCACGCACTGGGGTCGACGATCTCGCTCAGCGCCGAAGTGCAGACGGAGGTAACCGCGCCCGCGCTGCTCGAGACGCTGTACGAGCTCGGCCGCATGGCGGCGCTGCCGGTGACGGAAGCAGAGGTCACTGCGGTGCGTCAGTACGCGATCGGCACGCTCGCGCTCTCCACCGCAACGCAGGCTGGGCTGGCGTCGATGCTGAGCGCGCTGTCGGCGTTCGGCCTGGGTCTCGATTGGCTGACCAATTATCCGGGGCAGCTTCAGGCGACGACAGTCGAGCAGGTCAGCGCGGCGGCCGCCCGCTTCTTCGGACCGGCCGGCTTCACCTCGGTGATCGTCGGCGACGCGGCGTCGATCAGCGAGCCGCTCGCTGCGCTCGTGCCCGTCGAGCGGTGACCATGACAGGTCCGCCGCTGTCCGCAGCGACGTTCGATCGGGCTGCCCATCACCGGACGGACGAGGAGTGGCTGGCGCAGGCTTGGGCGCACGCCAAAGTCCTGCTCGTCAGTCCCAAGTCAACGACGCCGGTCACCGACGACGGACGGCTCGACATTCGTGACGCCGCGGACGCGCCTGAGGGGCCGCGCCGCTTCCTCGGCACCGTAGACGGGCATCCGTACTTCGCGGTGACGACCGACCCCGATGGTCCCGGATGGAGGACGCTGCGCGAATTCGGCGGGCGCGTCGACGATCTCCAGGCAAGCCTCGTCGTGTGCGCTGTGGCGTTGGAGCAGTGGCATCAGCGGCACCCGCACTGCCCACTGTGTGGCGCGGAGACGGTCGAGACCAAAGCCGGCTGGACCCGCACCTGCGTCAATGACGGCAGCGAGCATTTCCCGCGCACCGATCCGGCGGTGATCATGCTGGTGCACGACGGTGGTGATCGTGCGCTGCTCGGCCGCGGTCCGCAGTGGCCCGAGGGTCGGTTCTCGACGCTGGCCGGGTTCGTCGAGCCCGGTGAATCGCTCGAGGCAGCAGTCATGCGTGAGGTGCGCGAGGAGGTCGACGTCGGTGTGCGGGACGTCCGCTACGTCGGGTCGCAGCCGTGGCCGTTCCCGGCGTCACTGATGGTTGGCTTCACCGCCCGTCTCGACGGCGACGCTGCGATCACGCTTGATCCGAGCGAGATGGCGGAAGCAGCTTGGTTCACTCGCGACGAGGTGCGCAAAGCCCGCGACTGGACGGACGCGGAAGACCTGCCCATCGAGGGCACTCGGCTCCGCGCGATCCCGCCGCATCTCTCGATATCGCGATATCTCATCGACCTCTGGCTCGCGGGCGAGGTCTAGGTCGTCAGCTGTCGATGCGGCGGAAGCCGCTGCACATGATCCGCAGCCAGTCAATCCGTCCGTCGGCAACGGACAGATATGCCTGCTGCTCCACGAGGTGCAGCCCGTCCGGATTGCGTATGTGGAACCGGTAGCCGACCCGCTCCCGATCGGCGACCTCGCCGGTCTCGATGGCGTCTAGCGACTCGATGTGGTCACTCGGCTCGAACCAGTGGCCGAAGATGACGTCGTCGATGAGCTCGGCGGGTGTGGCGGCTTCCCACACCCGGCCTGGAGTCATGCCGCGGAAGTCGATGTCGTCGGCGAGCAGTCCGATTAGGCCGTCCCGATCCTTGGTAGAAAGGCTGCGCGCGAACTGCTCGCCCACGCTCGGTCTCGCGCCTGTCACCGCCGCAGCGTATCCACCTTCGCCGGCGCGGCGCTATGCGGTCAGTGGCGCGACCCAATCGCGCACATGTCGCTCAATGCCAGCGCACCGCGGGATGGCGGGGGTCGTCTACCTTGACAACGACGTCGGCGACGTCGGTGGGACGGACTGCCGCCTCGTAGTCGTCGAAGGCAGGCAGCGTCCACGCGTCGTCGGAACTGGTGCGGCGCGCGCGGGTGGCCGGCGACGTCGCGAGGTGGACCGTCCGGTCGAATGGCAGGCCCAGGCCGAGCAGCAGCGGCCCGCTGACGATGATCACCTGACCGGTCCGCACCGGCTCCGGCGCTACCCGGGTAGAGCGATTCGTCTCCGGGTCACGTAACGAGGGCAGGTAGGTACGCATCGACTCCGCCGCGTCCAGCACTTCGCGCTGCAGTGCCGCGGCGTCCACCCAGGACGCGTAGGACGCAACGTCCTCACGGCCGTGTTCCAGTCGCAGTGACGCGTCGCGCCAGAACGAGCTGGACCGGATGTGCACAGCCGGCCGGCCGAGCGCGCGCAGCGGTTCGAGAAGCGCATCGGCGAGCGCCTCCGGTTCTGCGCAGGGTGGCCCGTCGACCGCCACCCGGACGAGCCCGGGTTGCTCGGCCAGCCGGGTCGCAAGCTGTTGGGCGACCGCTTCGGGCGCGACGGGGACCCAGCTCAAGCCGCGAGCTTCTCCTTGATGTCGCGCAGCGAGGGGTTGGTCATGGCTGTGCCGTCCGGAAAGACCACCGTCGGAACCGTCTGGTTGCCGCCGTTGACGCGCATCACGAGCTCGGCGGCGTCCGGCTGTCGCTCGATGTTGACCTCTGCATAGCTGATTCCGGCGCGCTCAAGCCCGTCCTTGAGCCGGACGCAGTATCCGCACCAGTCAGTGGTGTACATGGTCAACATTGCGGCGATGGCCTCCGTCTTCGATTGTTGAAGAGTCAACACTGTGCAGTGTTCCAACATCGCGACGTGGGTCGCACATTCCGGGGGTGGATGTGTGCGGCCCCTTTGCTCTGCTCACTCTGAGGGAGCAGTCGCGTCGGGCTCGACGGGAGGGCTGGTCGCTGGCCGACGTGACCGTGGCCCGGTGGACCATTGCTCTACCGGCCCCTTTGCCCTGCTCACTCTGAGGGAGCAGAGCACACCGATAGCGAGCACCGGCCCAGCGCACACCCACAGTGAG
>DATFTS010000223.1:0-4259 GCA_035261645.1 Jatrophihabitans sp.
AGCAGCACCGCGGCCACCACGGCGGCGAGCCAGAGCGGGAACCGGCGCCGACGCATCCACGCGATGAACCGGTCGATGGGCGCGTGCGCCGTGCCGGCGTCGGGAATCGCCGCCCAGGCGAGCAGGTAGGCGAGGATGCCGGCGCCACCGAAGAACGCAGCGGTGGCGAACAGGACCCGGAACAGCACTGGGTCGACGCCGAAGTACTCGCCGAGCCCGCTGCACACACCGGCCGCAACTCGGTTGGTCCGGCTCCGACGCAGTAGGGGTCGGCCGGACGCTGTGGGCGGTACGGAGTAGCCGCCGATGTTGTCACTCGTTGTCATGGCCTCAGCGTCCTGTCCGAGGGCGTCCCGGCGCATCGGGGCAGGACCCGGATTTCCACCCTGAGCGCCAGAGTAGGGGCCTCACCTGATGCGCCCCAGTAGGGCGGCCAGCAATCATAGACACCGTGACGTCGTCGGTCGGTCCGGTGCGCCGCCTGTACCGGCGGCCCGATCTGGGCATCCTCGGCGGCGTCGCCACCGGGATTTCCGAGCACATCGGCGTGCCGGTCAAGTTCGTCCGGCTTGCCTTCGTCGTGCTGACGATCGTCGGCAGTGGCCTCGGCATCGCGCTGTACGGCGCCTACCTGATCGTCGTTCCGCGGGCGCCGTACGCGGGCCGCGGCCGGCTGCCCAACTGGCTGGAGTACACCCTCGCGGTGCTGGTGGCGCTGGCCTCCGTAGGCATCGCGGCGACTTCATTGCCGCAGGGCGGCCTGCTGGCGCCGATCCTGCTTGCCTGCTTCGGCGGCGCGTTGATCTGGCGGCAGGCCTCCGAGCCCGACCGCGCTCGGCTGCGCGCACAGGCGCGCAGTTCGCTCGAGGCCGCGCACAGCCAGCGCCTGGGCCGGGTGCGCCTCGCCGCGGGGGGCGCGCTCGTGTTGGCGGGGGCCATCTGGACGCTGGCCGGGGCCGACGTCAAGGCTCTTCGCGACGGAGTCATCGCGGTGCTCGTCACCATCATCGGTATTGCGCTGATCACCGGGCCGTGGTGGATGCGGATGATGTCGCAGCTGTCTAGCGAGCGCGCCGAGCGCATTCGTTCGCAGGAGCGCGCCAACATCGCTGGACAGGTGCACGACTCGGTGCTGCAGACGCTGGCGCTGATCCAACGTAACGCCGGCTCGCCGCGTGAGGTGGCGCGGCTGGCGCGCGGGCAGGAACGAACGCTGCGAACGCTGCTCTACGGTGACCAGGTCGCGTCCGGCGAGTTCTCGGCCGAACTGCGCAAGGCAGCCGCCGAGGTCGAGGACGACTACGCGATCACGGTAGAGGTCGTGGTGGTCGGTGACGCAGCGATCGACTCCGACCTCGCGGCACTGCTCGGCGCAACCCGGGAGGCACTGGTCAACGCCGCCAAGCACGCCGGCGTCGAGACGGTCAGCGTGTATGCCGAACTCGAACCCGAGGAGGTCAGCGTGTTCGTCAAGGACCGCGGTGTCGGCTTCGACGTGGACGATGTGGCCGACGACCGGCAGGGAGTGCGCGGGTCGATCATCGGACGGGTCGAGCGGCACGGCGGCACAGTGCGGGTCACCAGCAGCAAGGGCGGCGGCACCGAGGTCGAGTTGAGGATGAAGAAGTGACGGTTCGCGTAGTGCTGGTCGACGACCACGCCATGTTCCGCAGCGGCGTGCGCGCCGAGCTGGGCAGTCGAGTCGATGTTGTCGGCGAGGCCGGCAGCGTGCCGGAGGCGGTCGCGGTCGTCACCGAGAACCGTCCGGACGTTGTGCTGCTGGACGTGCACATGCCCGACGGCGGTGGGTTGGCCGTGCTACAGGCGGTGAACAAGCAGTTGCCGAAGACCCGGTTCCTCGCGCTGTCGGTGTCCGACGCGGCCGAGGACGTGATCGCCATCATCCGCGCCGGCGCCTCCGGCTACGTCACCAAGACGATCTCTGCCGACGACCTCGCGGCGGCCATCGCGCGCGTGGCCGAGGGTGACGCGGTCTTCAGTCCGCGCCTTGCCGGCTTCGTGCTGGACGCGTTCCGGGACGCGCCGTCGGTGCCGTCCGTCGACCCGGAGATCGACCTGCTGACGCCACGGGAGCGCGAGGTGCTTCGCTTGCTCGCGCGCGGTTACGCCTACAAGGAGATCGCCGCCGAGCTGTTCATCTCGATCAAGACCGTCGAGACGCACGCGTCGAACGTCCTGCGCAAGTTGCAGCTGTCGAACCGGCACCAGCTCACCCGATGGGCCGCAGATCGCCGCATGCTTTAGCGCTTCCCTCAGTGGCGAATAGGTAGTGGATCCGTAGTCAGTACGGATCCGCGGCGCGGCCGCTTCACGCACGCTTGGCAGGTCGCATCGCACAGGGGGAGAGAAATATGCATCCGGTCTTCGTGGCGTCAACCGCCTCACAACGACAAGCGGCGCTGCTCGCCGACGCTGCGCGAGCCGGGCAGGCTCGCGAGGCGCATGCCGCCGCGTCCTCGCGCCGTCCGGCCCGGCACCGGCCGATGTTCGTGGTGCCGGTTTCCGTGGCACGGGCCGGTCTGGCCGGCCGGCTCGCCCGGTTGAGTCAGCGCCTGCCGCGGCAGACCTGCAACACCGAGTCGGCCAGCGCCGGCCCGTGAGCGCCGAGGGCGTTGCGGTAGGTCTCGAGGATCACCCGCTCGCGACCGAGTTCGACGCGCGTACCACCTGCGTTCATTCGGGCGGTCTGGATGCGTTGCGAGAGCCTCGTCCGCTCCGTGACGAGGCGCACGATCGCCTCGTCCAGGGCGTCGATCTGCGCGCGCAGCACCGGGATCTCGTCAGCGGGTGATGGCGTCCCGGCGTCGATCAGGTTGCCGGTCGGGGACTGGTCGGCCGCGGTAGTGGCGGTCATTGCTCGTTTCCTCTCCGTGGCCCGTTCCGGCCCCGACATGACAAACGCCCCGGGTTCCGGCCCGGGGCGTCAGTTGGCGTTTGAAGTCAGCCAGCGATGAGCACCGGTGATCGGTACCCATAAAAGAAGCGGCTGCTCTGCACGTGTCGATGGTCGCACGGCGCGAGGTGCTGCGGCAACTCGGCCTCGCGGCGGTCAGTGCGACGCGCCGAGCGCCTCCCGCTCGTCCTCGGACTCGACCAGCGTCTGCTCGATGTGCTGCTTGACCCGGTCGCGCGGCAACCGGACGCGCAGCGCGATCGCGTAGATCGCCGCCGACAGCGCGAAGATCACCAGGAACGACCAGCCGAAGCCGATCACGCCCAGGTTGCCCTTCGCCGGGTCCGGATAGCTGCCGAGATAGCTGATCAACGCGAGGCCGCCGAGCCACGGCAGCGTCCACGACGCGCCGGCCCGCCAGTCCATCTGCGGCATGTCGTCACGTCGGGTGAGCCGGAAGATCGCGAGCAGGACGAAGCCGAGCAGGATGCCGACGAACAGCTTCCAGTCCACGTCCCAGCCGGCCCAGTAGACGATCAGGTTGGACGAGTAGAACGCGAGGAACGGGATGAGGTCCTTGAACGGCACCGTGAACGGCCGCTCGGCCTCGGGCAGTTCGCGTCGCAACGCGGCGAGGGTCAACGTCCCGGCGCCGAAGGACAGCACGGTCGCGGATGTTACGAAGCCGACGAGCTGCTGCCAGCTCGGGAACGGCAGCAGCACGATCAGCCCGATCACGAACGCCACGAACAGTCCGATCATCGGCACACCGCGCGCGGTCGTGCGGGATACGGCAGAGGGCGCGTTGCCGTTGCGTCCCATCGCGTAGGACACCCGCGCGGTGACGGTCGTGTAGATCAGTCCGGTGTCGGCCGGCGACACCACAGCGTCCACGTAGAGGACGGTGGCCAGCCAGCCCAATCCGATCAGCGATGCGATGGCGGCGAGGGGGCCGAAGTCGTTGGTGAAGTCCAGGTTCGTCCAGCCGTGGGACGAGGCAAGATCGCTCGGCCGCACCGCTGCGATGAAGGCGATCTGCAGCAGGATGTAGATCACGGCGGTGAGCAGTACCGATCCGATGACCGCGATGGGGACGTTGCGCTTCGGGTTGCGCGACTCGCCGGCGAGCTCGATGCCCTGCCGGAAGCCGAGGTACGAGAACACGATGCCGCCGGTCGCGATGGCGCTGAAGATGCCGTGCGCACCGTCCGTCGCGAAGCCGTGGCTGGTGAAGTTGGACGCATGGAACGCGGTGACGAGGAACGCCACGATCGCGATCGTGATCACCGCGAGCTTCCACCAAACCGCAACGTTGTTGACCCGCGCGAACCAGCGAATCCCGAAG
>DATFTS010000224.1:0-6050 GCA_035261645.1 Jatrophihabitans sp.
CCAGGTCGGTACGCAAGCGCGGCGGCACGGTGCCGACGGCCGGCGGCGACAAGTCCGGCGGCAGCGGCCACCAGTCCCACCACAGCCGGAAGGATGAACCCGCCGTGCCAGCCGCTCCTGTCGATGGCTACGCCGGCGAGCGGCGCCCCCGCCGCCGACCCGGCGGTCATCGCCGAACCGTGCCAGCCCAACGCCTCGCCGCGCACCGCGGCAGGCACCACCCGCGAGAGCGCGTCAACCGCCGCAGTGACCGTCGGCGCGCAGAACAGGCCCGCCACGAACAGCAGCGCGCCCATCGTCAACGCGTCCCGCGCGAAGATCACCGGCAGCGTCGTGGCCGCGAGCAGGCCTAGCAGCGCCGGCACGGACACGGTGCGGTGCAGGGCGCCGTACACGAACCCGCCGAGCGCCGAACCGAGCCCCCAGAGGGCCAGCTCCCAGCCGATCCAGGACTGGTGGTGCATGTGCCGCAGCGCGGCCACGACGCCGACGTCCGTGCCCGTCAGCACCACAGTCGCGGCCGCGCTCATCACGAGGATCGCAATGACATTCGGGCTCAGCCAGCTGCGCAGTCCGAAGCGACTGTCCGCCGCCGGCGCATCGGCCCGCAGCGGAGGGTTGACCAGCCAGATCACCAGTCCCCCGGCGATCGAGCAGAACTGGCAGCCGAAAAGTGCCCAAGACGTCGGCGCGTACGTGGCGAGCAGCACGCCGAGGGCCGGACCGATCATGAACGAGATCTCCACGGCCACCGAGTCGACCGCGAGGGCGGTCTTGCGCTCCGATTCGTCGACGGAGTGGATGAGCGCCTGCCGGACGATCGAGAAGGACGGCACGACGAACAGCCCGGCGACGAACGCGAGCCCGAGCAGCAGCCAGTAGCCGCCGAACGGAGCCACGCTCCAGCAGGCGGCCAGCACCACAAGTGACGGTGCGACGGCAGCCCGCAGTCCCACCCGATCGAGGCGACGACCACGCCAGGGAGCGCTGATCGCGAGCGCAACCGTGGCGGCCGCGCCGACCAGTCCGGCGGCGCCGTAGGACCGGTGCAGGTGGGTCACCACGTGCAGCGTGAGCAGCACGTTGCCGGCCCACAGTGGGATCCGGATGACGAAGCTCAGCGCGAGCACGCGGCGTACGTCCCGGCTGGCCAAGACCGTCCGGTACGCCGCGATGCCCACGATCTTGAGCCTTTCATGCCGCGTCCACGCAGTTCGCGGCCAGCTCTGTTCCAGCTAGCGCCGCGAGGTGGTAACCGGCTGACGCTTGCGGGGACGAGCCGGGGTGCGCGCACCACGCTTGGTCGGCGCGGGCTTCGGGTCGAGGACCTTTGCCAGGAACTGCCCGGTGTGTGAGCCCTTCACCTGCACGATCTCGTCGGGTGTACCCGCCGCGACCACCGTGCCGCCGCCCGAACCGCCCTCCGGGCCCATGTCGATGATCCAGTCGGCGGTCTTGATCACGTCCAGGTTGTGCTCGATGACGATCACCGAGTTTCCCTTGTCAACCAGCGAGTGCAGCACGCCGAGCAGCTTGCTGACGTCCTCGAAGTGCAGCCCGGTGGTCGGCTCGTCGAGCACGTAGATCGTCCGCCCGGTCGACCGCTTCTGCAGTTCGGAGGCCAGCTTCACCCGCTGCGCCTCACCACCGGAGAGGGTCGGTGCCGGCTGGCCCAGCCGGACGTACCCGAGGCCGACGTCGACGAGGGTGTCCAAGTGCCGGGCGATCCTGGAGATGGGCTTGAAGAACTCCGCGGCCTCCTCGATCGGCATCTCGAGGACCTCACTGATCGTCTTGCCCTTGTAGTGCACCTCGAGTGTCTCGCGGTTGTACCGAGCGCCCTTGCACACCTCGCACGGCACATACACGTCCGGCAGGAAGTTCATCTCGATCTTGATGGTGCCGTCGCCGGCACAGTTCTCGCAGCGGCCACCCTTGACGTTGAACGAGAACCGCCCCTGCTGGTAGCCACGGATCTTCGCCTCGGTGGTCTCGGCGAACAGCTTGCGGATGTGATCGAACACCCCGGTGTAGGTGGCCGGGTTCGACCGCGGGGTACGACCGATCGGCGACTGGTCGACGCCCACCACCTTGTCGACGAGCTCGATCCCGCGTACCCGCTTGTGCCGGCCGGCCGGCATCTTGGCACCGTTGATCTTGTTTGCCAGCGACGTATAGAGGATGTCGTTGACCAGGCTGGACTTGCCCGAGCCGCTCACTCCGGTGACCGCCACGAAGCAGCCGAGCGGGAACGCCACGTCGATGTTCTTGAGGTTGTGCTCGCGCGCACCCTCGACCACGATCTCCCGACCCCGCTGCGGCGGCCGCCGCAGCGCCGGCACCGGGATCTCCCGTCGGCCGGACAGATACGCGCCGGTGATCGACTCCTTACTCGCCTGCAAGTCGTCGACCGTTCCGCTGACCACGATCCGGCCGCCGTGCTCGCCGGCGTGTGGGCCGATGTCGACCACCCAGTCGGCGGTGCGGATGGTGTCCTCGTCGTGCTCGACGACGATCAGGGTGTTGCCGAGGTTCTTCAACCGGACCAGCGTCTCGATCAAGCGGTGGTTGTCGCGCTGGTGCAGTCCGATCGACGGCTCATCGAGCACGTACAGCACGCCGACCAGGCCGGACCCGATCTGCGTCGCGAGCCGGATCCGCTGCGCCTCACCGCCGGCGAGGGTCGCCGCCGCGCGGTCGAGCGAGAGGTAGTGCAGGCCGACGTCGACCAGGAAGCCGAGCCGGGCGTTGATCTCCTTGAGCACCCGCTCACCGATCAAGCTGTCGCGGTCGGACAGTTCCAGGTTGCGCAGCCACTCGGACGCCTCGCCGATCGACATCGCGGAGACCTCGGCGATCGACCGGCCCTCGACGGTGACCGCGAGGATCTCCGGCTTCAGCCGCGTTCCCTCACACGCCGGGCACGGAACCTCGCGCATGAAGCCCTCGTACTTCTCGCGCGAGTAGTCGCTGTCGGTTTCGGCGTAGCGCCGCTCGATCCACGGCACCACACCTTCGTAGGCGGCGTAGTAGGACCGATCGCGTCCGTACCGATTGCGGTAGCTGACGTGCACCTGGTCGTCCAGGCCATAGAGGACAGCCTTCTGCGCCCGGGCCGGCAACTCTTCCCACGGCGTGTCGAGGTCGAACCCGACGTGATCGGCCACGCCCTGGAGGAGCCGCAGGAAGTACTCGCTGGTCTGCCCAGCGGCCCATGGTGCAATCGCGCCCTCGCGCAGGCTGGCCTCCGGATCAGGCACCACCAGTTCAGGGTCGACCTCCTGCCGGGTGCCGAGGCCGGTGCAGACCGGGCAGGCGCCGAACGGCGAGTTGAACGAGAACGACCGTGGCTCGAGTTCGTCGATCGCCAGCGGGTGGTCGTTCGGGCAGGCCAGCCGCTCGGAAAACCGGCGCTCGCGGTGCGGGTCGTCCTCAGGAAGGTCGACGAAGTCGAGAATGACCACGCCACCCGCCAGCGCCAGGGCCGTCTCGATCGAGTCAGTGATGCGTTGCTTGCTCGACGGCTTCACCGAGAGCCGGTCGACGACGGCCTCGATGGTGTGCTTCTCCTGCTTCTTCAGCTTCGGCAGGTCGGTCAGCGAGTAGACGACGCCGTCGATGCGCACCCGGGCGAACCCCTTGACCTGCAGGTCGTGCAACAGGTCGGCGTACTCGCCCTTGCGTTCGCGGATCACCGGAGCGAGCACCTGGAACCGGGTGCCCTCGGGCATCTCGAGGATGCGGTCGACGATCTGCTGCGGGGTCTGTTTGGTGATCGGCTCGCCACAAATCGGGCAGTGCGGGTGGCCGATGCGCGCCCAGAGCAGCCGGAGGTAGTCGTAGACCTCGGTGATCGTGCCGACCGTCGAGCGCGGATTCTTCGATGTCGACTTCTGGTCGATCGACACGGCCGGCGACAAGCCCTCGATGAAGTCGACGTCCGGCTTGTCCATCTGGCCCAGGAACTGCCGGGCGTAGGCGGACAGCGACTCGACGTATCGGCGCTGGCCCTCGGCGAAGATCGTGTCGAACGCCAGGCTGGACTTGCCGGAGCCGGACAGCCCGGTGAACACGATCATCGCGTCGCGCGGCAGGTCGAGATTGACGTCCTTGAGGTTGTGCTCGCGGGCGCCACGGACGATCAGACGGTCGTTCACACCGTTTCTTTCGGTCGAGAAGTTGGCGGTCGGGCGGTTCTCTCCAGCCTAGTGACCGGTGCCGACAACGCAGCCCGTGTCGGAGAGGATGGCGTCATGCCGCGCACGATCGCCACGAACCGGACCGTCGACGTTAACGAACTCCTGGACTTCATTCGTCCCAGGCACCACATGATTCTGCTCACCCGCCGCCGGGACGGGACGGCCCAGCTGTCGCCGGTCACCGGCGGTGTGGACGCCGAGGGCCGAGTGGTCATATCCACCTACCCGGAACGGGCCAAGGCTGCCAACCTGCGCCGCGACGCCGACTGCTCGGTCCTGGTCCTTTCCGACGACTTCGGCGGGGCTTGGGTCCAGCTGGACGGTCAAGCCGAGGTGCTCGATCTCCCGGAGGCACTCGAGCCGATGGTCGAGTACTACCGCTGCATCAGCGGCGAGCACCCCGATTGGGACGAGTACCGGCAGGCGATGATCGACCAGGGCAAGAGCTTGATCCGCATCACCCCGACGCGCTGGGGGCCGGTCGCCACCGGCGGCTTCCCGCCGCGACTCGGCGACTAGCGCCGTCGCTCGGTCAGTCGAGCGACCAGTCCACCGGCTCCGCGCCCAGGTCGGCGAGCAGCTTGTTCGCCCGGCTGAACGGGCGGGAGCCGAAGAATCCCCGGTCGGCGGACATCGGGCTCGGGTGGGCCGACTCGATCACCGGAACCTCCCCCAGGAGCGGCCGCAGCGTCTGCGCGTCCCGTCCCCACAGGATGGCGACCATCGGCGTCCCGCGCGCCACCAGCGCCCGGATCGCCTGGTCGGTGACCGCCTCCCATCCCCTGCCGCGGTGCGACGCGGACAGGCCGGGGGCAACGGTGAGGCAGCGGTTGAGCAGCAGGACCCCGTGCTCAGCCCACGCCGTCAGGTCGCCGTGGGCGGGTGGCTGGACGCCGAGGTCGTCGCGCAGCTCCTTGTAGATGTTCTGCAGGCTGCGTGGGATCGGGCGCACATCACGCTCCACCGCGAAGCACAGCCCGATGGGGTGGCCGGGCGTGGGGTACGGGTCCTGGCCGACGATGAGCACCCGGACGTCGGCGAACGGTTGCTGGAAGGCGCGCAGGATGTGCTGCCCGGCCGGAAGGTAGCGCCGCCCGGCCGCGACCTCAGCGCGCAGGAACTCCCCCATCGCGGCGATCCGGTCGGCCACCGGCTCGAGCGCGGTCGCCCAGCCGGGGTCGACGACCTCGGTCAGCGGCCGCGCCGGCACCGTCAGCTCCGGATCGCGGCCAGGATCGCCGCTCCGGCGCCCGAGACTGGCACGTCCTGGCGCTCGTCGGTGCGCCGGTCGCGCAGCTCGATGGTGCCGTCGGCGAGGCCCTTGCCCACGACCACGATCGTCGGCACTCCGATCAACTCCGCGTCCTTGAACTTCACGCCCGGGGAGACGCCACGCCGGTCGTCGTACATCACCCGGGCGCCCGCCGCCTCGAGTTCGTCCGCGAGCGCATCGGCTGCATTGAACACTGTCTCGTCCTTACCGGTGGCGACGATGTGCACGTCGGCCGGGGAGACGACCCGGGGCCAGCACAGTCCCTTTTCGTCGTACGTCTGCTCGGCGATCGCCGCGACCGCCCGGGTGACCCCGACACCGTAGGAGCCCATCGTCACCGTCACCGGCTTGCCGTCCGGGCCGAGCGCAGTGAGACCGAACGTCTCCGCGTACTTGCGGCCCAGGGCGAACACGTGCCCCATCTCGATACCGCGGGCGATCTCCAGAGGTGCGCCGCAGCGCGGGCAGCGGTCGCCGTCGCGGATCTCGACCGCGCCGATCTCGCCGTCCGGGGTGAAGTCCCGTCCGCGCACCACGTTCGCCGCGTGCTTGCCGGGCTCGTTGGCGCCCGTCACCCA
>DATFTS010000225.1:0-1608 GCA_035261645.1 Jatrophihabitans sp.
TTGTCACCGCCCGCGCCGACACCGGTGCCGACCACGATTTCGTGTCTCGCTTCTTCGCGCCCCGCGTCGGAGTGGACGAGGACCCGGTGACGGGCTCGGCGCACTGCAAGCTCGGGCCGTACTGGTCACAGCGCCTGGGGCGCACGTCGCTGGTCGGCGTGCAGCTCTCGCCGCGCGGCGGCCGGATCGAGTTGGCCGTGGACGGCGATCGCGTTCGGCTGCGCGGGCGGGCGACGACAGTCGTGCACGGCGAGCTAGTCGCCTGATGCGGCCACTCGCTCGAACCTGACCTCGCGGCTCGCGACGTCGGCGGCCACGAGCCGCACGACGATCCGCTCACCGATCGGCAGCCCGCTGCCCGCGCAGCGTGCCCGAACCGGCGGCTTGTCGAGCACGACGGTGCCGGCGTGCTCGTTCGCGTCGATGACCACGGCGTCGAAGGTGGCGCCCACCCGACCATGCAACAGCCAAGCCTCGGTCGCATCGACCACAGCACGGTCGACCTCGTGCGCAAGATGGTCGGCACTTTGCATCTCGCCCGGCAGCGCCGGCAGTGCCGTTCGCGCCCATGAAGGGACGGCCACGCCGGCATGCAACGCGAGACAGACCTCGCCGGCGTAGCGATCGACCAGGCGACGCAGCGGCGCGGTGACGTGTGCATAGGGCGCACCGATTGCGCTGTGCATCGGTTGCGCAGGTGGCGTGCCGTCGAACGCGACGTACGCCGCGCCGCGCAGCAGCGAGGCCGCATGCTCGACGAAGGCAACGTGTCTTGGGTCGCGGCGATCGATCGAACCGAGCACGTCACCGGGATGGGCTCCGTGCGGCCACGCGATACCGAGCGCCTGCCCGGCTCGGCGTAGCGCATAGACCGTGCCTGCATCCGGAGGCGGCACAGTGCGCAGGATGCCGACGCCGCGCTCGAGCATGAGCTTTGCTGCGCACATACCGGTGAGCAACGAGATCTGTGCGTTGAACTGCTCGATCGGCGTGGGGACGCGCAAGGCCAGTTGGTATCCACGCTCGCTCTCGGTGACTACCTGTTCTGGAAGATCGAGGTCGATCGCGTGCCGTTCTTTTGCGAGCGCCAGCCGGGCACGTCCCACATCGGGCAATGCGGCGATCGCGTTGGGAAGGTTGTTGCCTTCATAAGCGGACTGGACGCCGTCGTAGGTCAGCTGCGCCCGGCTTCGCACTCGGGCACGTCGGACGTCGCAACCTCGCACCGATCCGTCCGCGTCAAGCGTGATCTGCCACAGCACCGCCGGCCTGAGCTGCTGCGGCAGCAAGCTGGCCGCACCTTCGCTCAAAGCAGGCGGATGGAGCGGAACGCGCGCGTCCGGGAAGTACAACGTCTCGCCGCGTCGATGTGCTTCCGCGTCGAGCGGGCCGCCGGGACGGACGAATGCGGCGACATCGGCAATGGCATAAGAAACCAGATAGCCGTCGCCTTCGCGCGCAATATGCAGGGCCTGATCGAGGTCGCGGCTGCCGGCCGGGTCGATCGTGACGAACGGGATGTCGGAGGCGTCATCGGCTGGTAGCTCGATGCTCTTTGCACGTTGCTCTGCCTCGGCCAGGCACTCCGACGCGAAGTCGCCGGGCACC
>DATFTS010000226.1:0-3109 GCA_035261645.1 Jatrophihabitans sp.
CGGCTGCGGAGATCCGCGACGCGATCAAGTCCGGTGGCTTCCACGCGGTGTGCTTCACCTCGTCCTCGACGGTGCGCAACCTGGTCGGCATCGCCGGCAAGCCGCACGCGCGAACCGTGGTGGCGTGCATCGGGCCGCAGACCGCGGCGACCGCGCGCGAGTTCGGACTGCGGGTGGACGTGCAGCCCGAGCAGGCGACCGTGCCGGCGCTGATCGACGCGCTTGCCGAGTTCGCGGTGGCGCGTGCTGCGGAGGAGAAGGAGAAGGCGGCGGCCGCCGCGGCGAAGAAGGCCGCGCGCTCAGCCAGCCGCCGCGCGTCGCGCTGAACCTGACCCCTGCAAGTTGTCCGCGCTTCCCGACCCCTCCCTACGCCGAAGTTGTCCGCCCGTCCGGCCGCCCTGGCGGCTGGAAGCGCGGACAACTTGCGTGGTGGGAGAAGCGCGGACAACTCGATAAGGGAAGGGCGCGCGTAGCCTCGACGGGTGGCACTTCCTGAGCTCCCGCCGTTCCCGACGACGCGGCTGCGCCGGCTGCGACGCACGCCCGCGCTACGCCGGCTCGTGAGCGAAGTCAGCCTGCGCCCGGCCGATCTGGTGTTGCCGATGTTCGTCCGCGAGGGCATCGGGGAGCCGGTGCCGATCACGTCCATGCCAGGCGTTGTGCAGCACTCGCAGGAGTCCCTCATCAAGGCTGCTACCGAAGCGGTCGAGGCGGGCGTCGGCGGTCTGATGATCTTCGGCGTCCCCGAGACGAAGGATGCCGCAGGCTCCGGCGCCGACGACCCGGACGGCGTGCTGAACGTCGCGCTGCGCCACCTGCACGCCGAACTCGGCGACGCCACCGTGTTGATGGCCGACCTGTGCCTGGACGAGTTCACCGACCACGGTCACTGCGGTGTGCTCGACGAGCACGGCGCGGTCGACAACGATGCCACCCTGCTGCGCTACGCGTCGATGGGCCTGGCGCAGGCACGAGCCGGCGCCCAGCTGCTCGGCACCAGCGGAATGATGGACGGCCAGGTCGGCGCAGTGCGCAGAGCGCTCGACGACGCCGGGTACGTCGACACGGGCATCATCGCGTACGCGCCGAAATACGCCTCTGGCTTCTACGGTCCGTTCCGTGAGGCGGTCAACTCCTCGCTGCAGGGCGACCGCGCGAGCTATCAGCAGGACGCCTCGCGGACGGTTGCGGACGCGCTTGCCGAGGTCGCGCTCGACGTCGGTGAGGGTGCCGACATCGTCATGGTGAAACCCGCCCTGCCCTACCTGGACGTGCTGCGCGCAGTGGCCGATGCGGCGCCCGTCCCCGTCGCCGCGTACCAGATCAGCGGCGAGTACGCGATGGTGGAGGCCGCGGCCGAGCGCGGCTGGCTCGACCGGCAGCGCGTGATCCTCGAGACGCTCACGTCCATCAAGCGGGCCGGCGCGTCGATCGTCCTCACGTACTGGGCTGCCGAGGTGGCTACCCTCCTGGCGTGAAACCGGAGGGGGGCGCCTACCACGAGAAGGCGCGCAGCTACGCCAGTCTCTGGTTCTTCGTCGCCGTTCTCGGTGCGGGTTTCCTGCTCGACCTCTCGCTCGGCGGCGGCACCGCGCATCTGCCGGGCTGGGCGGTCGCGTTCGCGATCGTCGTCGGCTTCAACTTCCTGATCGTCTACGCGGTGCGATCGCAGAAGTCGTTGACGCTGACGGCCGATGAGCTGCGGGTGGGCGACGAGGCGATCAGCCGTCCCGACATCGTCGCGGTCGCGTCCGGGGTGGACGACGCCGAGCTGCCGGTGCTCGGCTGGCCGATGGGCAAGCCACGCCAACTGCGCGGGGTCACCGTCCGGCTCGCCGATGGACGCGACGTCATCGTGCCGACGCGTTACCCCGACCGGCTCTCCGCCGCGCTGGGGCTCGAGACCGTACACGGGCCGGCGGACGGGCAACAGGTACGCGCGGCGGCGCGCACCGATCTGCCGTTGCTGCCCCACGTCGCCGACCGCGCCGACGCGCTGTTCCGCTCCGCCGGGTACTCGCTGCCCGAACTGCCGCTCACCATGGACGACCTCAGCCGGGCCAAGGCGGTGTTCGTGGCCGGCCGGCCACCTGTGGGCTTCGTCCAGCTGGACGAAGTGGACGGCGCCGCACACGTGACCGAACTCGGCGTCGTTCCCAGGTGGATGCGGCAGGGCATCGGTAGCCAGTTGCTGGAGCGGGCGTGCGAGTGGGCGCGCCAGCGCGGCTACGCCGCGATCACGCTGACCACCTTTGCCGAGGTGCCATGGAACGCGCCGTTCTACGCGGCCCGTGGCTTCGCCGAGGCGAGCGAGCTCGGGCCGGAGTTGGCCGGGATGCGCGAGCGCGAGCGTGCGGTCGGGCTCGACGACGTCGGGCCGCGCATCGTCATGCGGCGCGAGCTCTAATGACGCTTAGCGCGGCGCCATCCGGATCGCGCCGTCGAGTCGGATCACCTCGCCGTTGAGCATGGGGTTCTGCACGATGTGCTCCACGAGGGCTGCGTACTCACTCGGGTCACCGAGCCGGCTCGGGTGCGGCACCTGCTTGCCGAGCGAATCCTGCGCCTCCGGCGGCAGGCCCTGCAGCATCGGCGTCAGGAACAGCCCCGGCGCGATGGTCATCACCCGGACGAGTTTGTCGGCGAGGTCGCGCGCGATCGGCAACGTCATGCCCACGACGCCGCCCTTCGACGCCGAGTAGGCAGCCTGACCGATCTGCCCGTCGAACGCCGCCACCGAGGCGGTGTTGACGATGACGCCGCGCTCGCCGTCGACCTCGTCAGTCGCGGCAATGCGCTCGGCCGCCAGCCTGATGACGTTGAACGTGCCGATCAGGTTGATGTTCACCACGCGGGCGAACTCGTCCAGCGGCAGCACGCCCTTCTTGCCGATCACCCGGCCAGCCGTGCCGACGCCTGCGCAGTTCACCGCGATCCGTACCGGTCCGTGCTCGCCGGCCCGATCGAGCGCCGCCGCTACGTCGGCCTCGCTCGTGACGTCGCCGGGCACGAACGTCGCGCCGATGCCGGCGGCCTGCTCGGCGCCGTTCGACGACGGGAGGTCGAGCATCGTCACGTGCGCCCCGGCGGCCGCGAGGCGCTTCGCGGT
>DATFTS010000227.1:0-13245 GCA_035261645.1 Jatrophihabitans sp.
GCCCACGCCCACGCTGACCCTGCCAGGAGGTCACCGATGACCGAACGGCGAGGGCCGCAGGGCTCCCAGCGCAACACCCCGCCGCCGGCCGGTGCCCGCCGGGCCGGCGGCCAGCCGCACCGCGCGGCCACCACCCAGCCACGCCGAGCCGGCACCCAGCCGCACCGCGCGACGTCACCAGCGGCACGCCGCACCGCCGTCCCCCCACATCCGCGCCGGCACGCCGTCCCTCCACCTCCGCGCCGGCACGCCGTCGCAGCACCGCCGCACCGCCCGGCACGTGCGCCCCAGCGGCGTCCACCGCGCCGCCGTCCCCACCTGCGCCTCGGCAAGCTCGAGCGCCGACTGAAGTACGGCCTGGTCGCCGTCTGCGTGCTGCTGCTCGTGATCGGTGCGCGACTGGTCTACTTGCAGGGCGTCGACCAGAGCAACCTGGCCGGGCGCGCGGCGGCCCAGCGCGTCGACACGATCACGCTGCACGCCTTGCGCGGCTCGATCGTCGACCGCAACGGCGTGCCGCTCGCCTACACCTCTGATGCCCAGGACATCACCGCCGACCCGCAGCAGGTCAAGCTGGAAGACCGCGAGCACTACGCCGCGGTACTCGCACCCTTGCTGCACGTGCCGCAAGCGACGCTGATCACCCAGCTGTCCAGGCATGGGCAGTACGCGCTGCTCGCCACCGCGCTCAGCCCGGCTGCGGCGCAGCAGGTGCTCGACCTGGGTCTCGCCGGCGTCTACACGCAGGCGACGACGCAGCGGCAGTACCCCGGCCAGACCACGGCGGCCAACATCATCGGCACAGTGCACTCCGACGGCGCCGGCGCAGCAGGCATCGAAGCCAGTTACAACAACATCCTGGCCGGCCACGACGGCACGATGACCTATTCGGTCGACAACCTGGGCAATGTCAATCCGGCCAGCCGGACCGCGAGCGACCCGGCCGCCAACGGCGCTACCGTGCGGCTCACCATCGACCAGAGCCTGCAGTACATCGCCCAGCAGTACCTCGACCGCGCGGTGCGGGAGTCGGGCGCTCGCGGGGCGCAGTTAGCAGCGCTGGACGTCCACACCGGGCAGGTGCTGGCCCTGGCGTCATCGGGCACGTTCAACGCGGCGGACCCCAACACGATCAATCCGGACGTCCCGATCAACCCACCGGTGATGTCGGCCTTCGAGCCGGGCTCGGTGCAGAAGGCGATCACGTTCGCTGCTGCACTCGAGCAAAAGGTGATCTCGCCGAAGTCCGTGATTCGCGTGCCGGACTCGATCTACATGGGTGGCGTGAACGTCAGCGACGCGTGGTATCACCCCACCGAGAACTTCACCGCCACTGGCGTGCTGGCCGAGTCGTCCAACGTGGGGACGCTGGAGATCGCCCGCAAGCTCGGGCCGACCACTTGGTACGACTACGAGAAGCGGTTCGGGGTCGGCACCAGGACGGGCATCGAGTTGCCGGCCGAGAGCAGCGGTTACGTGCCGCCGCTGAAGGACTGGTCGGCGTCCACCTTCGCCAACCTGCCGTTCGGGCAGGGCGAGAGCATGACGATCCTGCAGTTGGCGTCGATCTACCAGGCGATCGCGAACAACGGTGTGCGAATCCCGCCGCGCATCGTCCAGTCGATCACGAAGGCGGACGGCTCCAGCACGGCCACTCGTCAGCCAAGCGGTGTGAGGGTCATCACCCCGGCGACCTCCGCGACCCTTCGCACGATGCTCGAGTCTGTGACGTTGCCCGGCGGCACCGGCGTCAAGGCGGCGATTCCCGGGTACCGCATCGCCGGCAAGACCGGCACGGCGCAGCAGCCCGACCCGAACCACGGCGGCGCCTACTCGAGCTGGATGAACTGGGACACCTTTGCCGGCATGGTTCCCGCCGACAACCCGCAGTTCGTGATTGCGATCATGGTCGACAACCCGGCCCACGGCGTCGAGGGTGGCGACGTCGCGGCGCCGCTCTTCCACAACATTGCGAGCTTCGAGGTGCAGCACGCGCACGTGCCACCGACGGGTTCGCAGTCGAAGCATGTGCCGCTGCAGGTATGCGCCGGAATGGACCGGCGTTACCTGCCCGCTAACGTCTGCTGACGTGGCAGGGACGAGCTCGGGTGGCGGCGTGCCCCGGCCGTCGGCGGTCGCGCCGACTTCGCTCGCGCGGCTGGCTGCGGGGCGCGGCAGACTTCGCGGCAACGACGTGGCGGTCACCGGCATTACCGCGTCGAGCAGCCTGGTGCGCGCCGGGGACCTGTTCGCCGCGCTGCCGGGGCGCACCGGACACGGGGCGGCTTACGCCGATGCCGCACGCGCTGCGGGAGCGGTGGCGATCCTCACCGACGAGGCCGGCCTCGCGCAGGTGCCGGCCGATCTGGCGACCGTTGTCGTCCCGGACGTGCGCGCGGTGCTCGGCGACGTTGCGGCCGAGGTCTACGGCCGGCCGAGCCAGGCACTGACGATGCTCGGCGTCACCGGCACCAGCGGCAAGACGACGACGACGTTCTTCCTCCGCGCCGGCCTACGGGCGGCCGGCCGGGTGCCGGGGCTGATCGGCACGGTGGCCACCATGATCGGCGACGAGGAGATCAAGACCGGCTTCACGACGCCGGAGGCACCTGAGGTGCAGGCGCTGCTCGCCGTGATGCGCGAGCGCGGCGTGACCGACGTCGCAATGGAGGTGTCGAGCCACGCCCTGGCGATGGGCCGGGTGGACGGCATCGTGTTCGACGTCGCCGCGTTCACCAACCTCTCCGAAGATCACCTCGACTTCCACGCCGACATGGAGGATTACTTCGCCGCGAAGGCCGGGCTGTTCACGCCACAACGCAGCCGCCTCGCCGTAGTGGTCGTTGATGACGAGTGGGGAGTGCGGCTGACGGAACTGGCGCCGGGGCTGGTGGCGACGGTGACCGCGATCGGCGAGCGGCGCGCCACCTGGGAAGCCAGCGCGATCACCGAAGAGGCGAACGGCAGCACCACCTTCCGAGCACTCGGGCCGGACGATCTGGACATCGAGGCGGGCTGCGCAGTGCCAGGCAGGTACAACGTTGCCAACGCACTGTTGGCGCTAGCGATGCTGCAGGAAGCGGCGGTTGACCCCAAGCTGGCCGCCCCGGCGATCGCGCGGGCGTCGGTGCCCGGACGGATGGAGCGCATCGATGCCGGCCAGCCGTTCCTCGCCGTGGTGGACTACAGCCACAAGCCGGCCGCGGTAGCCGGCGCACTGGATGCCCTGCGCCCGCTCACCCGCGGAAGGCTGATCATCGTCCTCGGTTCGGGAGGCGACCGCGACAGGGGCAAGCGCCCGCACATGGGCGAGCTTGCCGCGCGTGGTGCGGATCTGCTGGTGATCACGGACGACAACCCGCGATCGGAGGATCCCTCGACGATCCGGAAGGCGATGCTCGACGGAGCTCTCGCTGTTCCGGCCGGCGAGCGTGGCCAGGTGATCGAGGTCGCCGGACGCGCCGAGGCGATCGCGGTCGCGGTCGCTGCGGCGGCCGACGCTGACACCGTGCTCGTGGCCGGAAAGGGCCACGAGACGGGGCAGGAGATCGCCGGCGTCGTGCACCCGTTCGACGATCGTGTGGTGCTACGGCAGGCGCTCGAGGGCCGGCCCCGATGATCGAGATGACGCTCGGCGAGGTGGCCGGCATCGTCGCGGGACGGTTGCGCAATGCCGATCCGGACACCGCCGTCACTGGCTCGGTCGAGTTCGACTCACGCAAAGTGACGTCCGGCGGTCTGTTCCTCGCCATACCCGGCGAACATGTCGACGGCCACGACTTCACCGCAGACGCTCTTGCTCGTGGCGCCGTGGCGTCGGTCGTCACGCGCGATGTGGCGGGTCCGTCCGTCGTCGTTTCCGATCACTTCGCCGCGCTTGCCGCACTCGCCGCTGCGGTCGTGCGGCGGCTGCCGCAGGCGACTGTGATCGGCGTCACCGGCTCGTCCGGCAAGACCTCGACCAAGGACGTGCTCGCCGCGCTGTTGACGCGGCTGGGACCCACCGTGGCACCACCCGGCTCGTTCAACAACGAGCTTGGCCACCCGTACACGGTGCTGCGCGCCGACGCGAAGACCCGCTTCCTGGTGCTCGAAACCAGCGCGCGCGGCGTCGGCCACATCCGCTACCTGACCGAGATCGCACCGCCGCGCATCGGCGTCGTTCTCAATGTCGGCAAGGCGCACCTCGGCGAGTTCGGCTCGCGCGAGGCGATCGCTCGTGCCAAAGGCGAACTGGTCGAGGCGCTGCCGCACGACGGCGTCGCTGTGTTGAACGCCGACGACCCGCTGGTCATGGGCATGGCCGCGCGCACCGCGGCGCGGGTGGTCACCGTCGGCGAGGCGCCTGGCGCCGACCTCCGCGCAGTGGACGTGACCCTTGACGCAACCGGCCGCGCGTCGTTCCGGCTGCTCGCGACGGACGGGAGTGCAGACGTCGCACTGCGGCTGGTCGGTCGACACCACGTCGGCAACGCGCTTGCCGCCGCCGCTGTGGCGCTCGAGTGCGGCATGCCGCTGGCTGACGTGGCGGCCGCGCTGAGCGCCGTTGAGCGGACGAGTCGCTGGCGAATGGAGCTCAGCGAGCGCTCGGACGGCGTGCTCGTGCTCAACGACGCGTACAACGCGAACCCCGATTCGATGCACGCCGCACTGGACACTCTGGCCGCCGTGACCGGCGCGCGAGCGGGCTCACGCTCGTTCGCGGTGCTGGGGGAGATGGCCGAGCTCGGCGCCGACGCACCGGCGGAACACCAGGCGATCGGCCGGGCGGCGGCTGCGCTCGGCATAACACGTCTCATCGCTGTGGGTGAACCGGCCCGGGCGGTGCTCGGCGGGAGCGCTCTGGAAGGCTCATGGGGCGGCACAGCGAGCTGGGTGCCCGGTGTCGAGGCCGCCCTTGCGTTGTTGCGCGACGAGTTGCGGCCGGGCGACGTCGTCCTGGTCAAGGCCTCGCGCGCCGCAGGGCTGGAACGAGTGGCCCTGACGCTCGCCGCGGACTCGGGGAGCTCGGACGGAAAGGAAGGCGGCAGGGCGTGAAGACGATCCTCATCGCCGCCGTCTTCTCGCTCATGACGTCGATCCTTTGCACGCCGATGGTGGTCGTGTACTTCCGGCGGCGCGGGTTCGGCCAAGAGATCCGCATCGACGGCCCGCAGACGCATCTGGTGAAGCGTGGCACGCCCACGATGGGCGGAGTCGCGATCATCGGCTCCACACTGGTCGGGTACGTGGTCGCGCACCTCATCATCGCGGTTCGCGGTGGCGGCGGACCGAACGCATCCGGACTGCTTGCGCTGTTCCTGATGGTGGGGATGGGCGCCGTCGGGTTCGTGGACGACCTGATCAAGATCCGCCGGCAGCGCAGCCTCGGACTCCGGGCCCGCGCGAAGTTCCTCGGCCAACTCGTCGTCAGTGTGGTTTTCGGGATCCTGGCGATCCAGTTCCCGAACAAGTTCGGCATCAGGCCGGCGTCGACGCACCTCTCCTACGTCCGCGACATTGCAGGTGTCGGCCTCGGCGCGGTGGGTTTCGTCGTGCTCTCGTACCTGATCGTCGCGGCGACCTCGAACGCAGTGAACCTCACCGACGGACTGGACGGATTGGCCGCGGGTGCGGCCGCGATGGTGTTCGGCGCGTTCACGCTGATCGCGTTCCTGCAGTTCCGCAATCCCTGCGAGCCGGCGTTCCATCACGGCTGCTATCAGGTCCGGGATTCACTCGACCTCGCACTGGTCTCAGCATCAGCGCTGGCCGCGTGCTTCGGGTTCCTGTGGTGGAACGCACCGCCGGCGCAGATCTTCATGGGCGACACCGGGTCGCTCGCCCTCGGTGGCCTGATGGCGGGGCTGGCCATCCTCACGCACACGGAGTTGCTGCTCATCGCGCTCGGCGGCTTGTTCGCCGCCATCACCCTGTCGTCGATCATGCAGACCGGCTGGTTCAAGTTCACCCGAATACGCAGCGGCACCGGACGCCGAATATTCCGGATGGCACCGCTGCACCACCACTTCGAGCTGACCGGCTGGGAGCAGGTGACGATCATCGTCCGCTTCTGGATCATGGGCGGAATGGCCGTCGCCTTCGGCATGGGCCTGTTCTACGCGGACTTCATCGGCAATGGCTGAGCTGCGCGGCCGCACGGTACTGGTGTGCGGCGCGCGCTTCGCCGGACAGGCCGCCGCACGCGCGCTGCTCGCCATGGGCGCCCGGGTCGTGCTCACCGACCGCAACCGTCCGGCAGGGACGGACGAGCTCGAGGCGGCAGGCGCCCGCTTCGTCGGCGCAATCGAAGCCGCGCCGGCCGACGTAGCGCTGATCGTCACCTCGCCGGGCTGGCCGCCGACTCATCCGGTCTTCACCGACGCCGCCGCGCGTGGCGTCGAGGTCGTCGGCGAACTCGAGTTCGCCTGGCGGCTGCGCGGCGAGCGGGCCGCGGACTGGCTGGTCGTCACCGGCACGAACGGCAAGACCACGACGGTGCGCATGCTCGAGTCGATCCTGCGCGCCGCTGGGTTGCGTGCGCTGGCGGTGGGCAATGTCGGTGTCTCGGTGATCGATGCGGTGCGCGACCCGCACCCCTACGCGGTCCTTGCCGTTGAGGCGTCGAGCTATCAGCTGCACTGGTCGTCGACCATCGAGCCGGCCGCCGGTGCGTTGCTGAACCTTGCGCCCGATCACCTGGATTGGCACGGGTCGATGGCTGCCTACGAGTTGGCCAAGGCCGCGGTGTGGGCTGGCCGGGTTGCCATCGGCAACCTTGATGACGCTCGCGTCGCGGCGTTGTTGCCTCACGGCGCAGTGGGGTTCAGCCTTTCGGCCCCCGCCGCGGGGCAGCTCGGCGTCGCGGACGGGCACCTGGTCTCCCGCGCGTTCGGCGACGAATCGCTGCCGCTCGTCGCGGAGCACGAGGTACGTCCGGCAGGTGCGCACAACGTCGCTAACGCCCTTGCCGCGGCGGCGCTCGCCCGCGCGCACGGCGTCGGCGCAGACGCGATCGCCACCGGGTTGCGCACGTTCGTCCCCGACCCGCACCGCAACCAGCTCGTGCTCACCCGCGCCGACGTCTCGTGGGTCGACGACAGCAAGGCAACCAATCCGCACGCCGCACTGGCGTCGCTCATGTCCTACCCGCGCGTGGTGTGGATCGCCGGCGGGCAGCTGAAAGGCGTCGACGTCGGCGATCTCGTCGCCGAGGTGTCCGGACGCCTCGTTGGTGCGGTTTTGCTGGGAGAAGACCGGGGTGCGGTAGCGGCCGCTCTTGCGCGACACGCCCCCGATGTGCCGGTGATCATGGTTGAAAGCACCGACGATGGTGCAATGACCGAGGTGGTACACGCCGCGGCCGGGCTCGCGCGCCCGGGCGACACCGTGCTGCTGGCGCCCGCCGCGGCCTCCTATGACATGTTCACCGGGTACTCAGCGCGCGGCGACGCCTTCGCGGCAGCCGTCCGGGACCTCGCCGGTGAGTAGCGCCGGCGCCAGGAGTTGGCAGACGCTGGGAGCCGGCCACAACAGCGACCGCCCACGCAGTGAGCGGCACGAGGCCGGCCGCGCGAGCGTGCTCGCGTTGCGAATCGCGGGACGGCCCCGGGAGGAGAAGGCGAAGGAGGTCCGGCTGCGGCAACTGCTGGACGGCCCATTCGCGTCCCTGCAGTTGTTGCTGCTCGCATCGATCGGACTGCTGCTGTTCGGGATCTTGATGGCGATCTCGACCACGATCGCGGCGAGCAGTAGCGGCACCGGCTCGCCATGGGGTCAGTCGATCAAGGAAGCCGAGTTCATCGCGGTCGGGCTGTTGCTGTTCTGGTTCGCGGTGCGCCTTTCACCACGCGGATTCCGGCTCCTCGCCTACCCGATGCTCGCGCTGGCGCTGATCGCGCTGGTCGCAGTGCTCGTCCCGGGCATCGGCGTCGGCGTCTACGGCGCGCGGCGTTGGATCGACATCGGCCCGTTCCAGTTGCAACCGTCCGAGTTCGCCAAGGTCGGCATGCTGCTCTGGGGCGCCGACCTGCTCGCGCGCAAGCAGCAGATGGGCACGCTGCGCCGGGCCCGGCACCTGTTCGTGCCGCTGCTGCCCGGGTTCGGGCTGGTCAGCCTGCTGGTGATGGCCGAGCCGGATCTCGGCACCACCACCACGTTCATGCTCGTGCTGCTCGGGCTGCTCTGGGTCGTCGGCATGCCGATGCGCTATTTCGCTTCAGTGCTGTTGCTCGTCGCCGGCACCATCACGGTGTTCGCAGTCACGGCCCCGTACCGGCTTGCTCGGCTCACCACGTTCCTGCACCCGTCCAAGGATCCGATGGGCAGCGGCTACCACACGGTCGAAGGGCTGTACGCGCTTGCGTCCGGCGGGCTGTGGGGCGTCGGCCTGGGCCAAGGTACGTCCAAGTACGGCTGGGTACCCAACGCCAACTCCGACTACGTCTTCGCGATCATCGGCGAAGAGCTGGGCCTGCTCGGCTGCCTCGCCGTGCTGATGTTGTTCGGGTTGTTCGCGTATGCCGGGCTGCGCATCGTGCGGCGCAGCGCGGACCCATTCGTACGGGTCGCGGCCGGTGCCACGACCATCTGGCTGTGCGGGCAGGCGGTGATCAACATCGGGTACGTGACGGGATTGCTGCCCGTCACCGGGATTCCGCTACCGCTGATCTCCGCCGGCGGCACGTCATTGCTCGTGACGTTCTTCGTGATCGGCATGCTCGTGTCTTTCGCCCGCCACGAGTCGGGGGCGGTCGCCGCCGCCCGGCGCGCCGAGCGACGCGGCCAGCGGCCGCGGGTCGAGCGCTGGTTGCGGATCCCGGTACCGTCGGCCTACGTGCCTCCCAAGCGTCGTTCGCGAACCGCGCAAGCACGTCCGACCACGCGGGTGGGCAGAGCCCGGTGACCGACCAGCATCCTCGCGTCGTCGTGGCGGGGGGGCACTCGGCCGGTCACATCGAGCCGGCCATGAACTTCGCCGATGCCCTGCGCCGCCTCGACGTGACCGCCGAGATCACCGCTCTCGGAACGGTGCGCGGCCTCGACACCACACTCATCCCGGCGCGTGGCTATCCGCTCGAGCTGATCCCGCCGGTTCCGCTGCAGCGCAAGCTGAACCGCGCGCTGTTCGCCACGCCGGCGCGGCTGCGCGACTCGGTGCGCGCCGCGGGTGCCGTGCTCGATCGCGTGGAGGCTGACGTGGTAGTCGGCTTCGGCGGGTACGTCGCGATGCCGGCCTATCTTGCAGCTCGCCGGCGCGGCGTCCCGATCGTCGTGCACGAGGCCAACGCGCGGCCCGGAGTCGCCAACCGGGCTGCCGCGCGGATGACCACGCATGTGTTCACCGCCTCGCCGAGTGTGAAGCTGCCGCACGCCACTGCCATCGGCATCCCGCTGCGGCCGGCGATCGCCGACCTCGACCGCGCCGGCCTGCGAGCCGTGGCCCGGCAACGGTTCGGACTGCAGCCCGAGGGCACCGTGCTGATGGTCACCGGGGGCTCGCAGGGCGCCCGGGCGATCAACTGGGCGATAGCTGGTGCGGCCGAAGCGCTGCGCAAGGCCGGTGTGCAGGTGCTGCACATCGTCGGGCCGGCGAACGTCGTCGACGTCGTGGGCTCGGACTCACCGCCCTACGTCGTCGTGCCGTTTGTCGAGGAGATGCAGTACGCGTATGCGGCAGCCGACTTCGTGGTCTGCCGCTCCGGCGCGATGACGGTCGCCGAGTTGGGTGCCGTCGGACTGCCCGCGGTGTACGTGCCGCTGCCGCTTCGTGGTGGTGAGCAGCGCCTCAATGCCGAGCCGGTCGCCGCTGCGGGCGGCGCCGTTATCGTCGACAACGACCAGTTCACGCCGGAGTGGGTGGAGGCGAACCTGCTGCCGATCATCACCGATCCGGCGCGGGTGGCGGCCATGTCCGCCGCGGCGACCCGCGTCGGTGCGCGACACGCAGATCTGGCGCTAGCCCGACACGTGCTGTCGGTGGCCGCTGAGTACCGGCGGTTCCGGCGATGAAGCCCGTTGCCGATCACGTGGCCGACCGGCCGGAGGACTGGGCGGCGCCGGGCGCAGCACTGGTGCGCAGTGCGGCTACTGATGTCGTTCCGGCGCTGGCCGATCTCGGCCGCGTGCACATCATGGGTATCGCAGGTTCGGGCATGAGCGCGCTCGCCCGGATCCTGCTCGAGCGCGGCCTCGACGTAAGTGGCTGCGAGGCCCGCGACTCGATCACGGTCGCCGGCCTACGTGCGATGGGCGCCACTGTCCACATCGGCCACTCACCGTCGCACCTCGACGACGCCGACACCTTCGTCTACACGACAGCGATCAACCCCAAGCACGAGGAGTTCGTCGCAGCGCGAGCGAGCGGAAACCGCGTGCTCCGGCGAGCGGCCGCGTTGGCCGCGGCGCTGGAGGACAAGCGCTGCATTGCGGTCGCCGGCACGCACGGCAAGACGTCCACCACATCGCTGCTGGTCGTGGCCGCGCAGGCGTGCGGTGCCGACCCGTCGTTTGCGATCGGCGGCAACATCTACGAGACGGGCAAGAACGCGCACCTCGGCAGCGGCCCGTTCGCGGTCGTCGAAGCGGACGAGAGCGACGGCTCGTTCTTACTGACCCGTCCGGCCGCCGCGGTCATCACCAACGTCGAAGCCGATCATCTGGAGAACCACGGAGATCTTGAGGGCATCTTCCGCGCCTTCGAACTCTTCGTCGACCGCATCGACCCGGACGGGCTGGTGCTCGCATGCGCGGACGACGACGGCGCTCGCCGGATCGCCGAGCACGCACGCCGGCTCGGGCGGCAGGTGCGCACGTATGGGCAGTCGGCCGATGCCGACGTCCGCGTGTTCGACGTCGTCACCCGGCCGGATGCAGTGGAGTTCTCGGTCGCCGGCATCGGCCCGAGCCCGCGAGCGGTACGGGTGGGTTCGCTGATCGGCACACATATGGCGCTCAACGCGACTGCCGCGCTGGTGCTCGCCGATCATCTGGGCCTCGACCTCGACGTGGCGAGCACGTCGTGGGCAGGTTTCGCCGGCGTGCACCGCCGGTTCGAGTCGCACGGCGAGGGAGGGGGGGTGCGCGTGTATGACGACTACGCGCACCACCCGACCGAGATCGCCGCGTCACTCACCGCGGCCCGGCAGGCGTTGGCGGGCACGGGCCGGCTCATCGCGGTGTTCCAGCCAGGCACCTACAGCCGCACGCAGACGTTCGCGCGCGAGTTCGCTGATGCGATGGCGCTTGCGGACATCGCGGTGGTGATGGACATCTTCCCGGCGCGCGAGGAGCCGATCCCGGGCGTCACGGGCGCAACGATCAGCGATCTGATCAACCTGCCGAGCGATCAGGTGATCTACGAACCGCGGTATGAGGCGGTGCCCGAGCGCATCGCGGCGGTGGCGCATCCTGGTGACCTCGTGGTGACGATGGGCATCGGCAACGTCTATCTGCTGTGTGACGAGATCCGCGAGGCGTGCGCCCGCCGACTCGGTGGTGCGGCATGAGCGTCACGTCCCAGGTTCGCCCGGCGCAGGACGAGGAGCAACCGGCGCGTCCGGACCGCAGGCGCACGATCGCCCTCCTCGTAGCAGGCGGGGTTGTCCTCGCGCTGCTCGGTACCTGGCTGGTGGCGTTCAGCCCGCTCTTCGGCGTGCGTTCCGTGGACGTGCGTGGCACGCACCTGCTGTCCGGCGACGAGGTGCGCGCGGCGGCCGCCATCCGCAACGGCACTCCGCTCGTCCGGCTGGACACCGCGGCGGTCACCCGACGTGTAGAGCGGTTGCCCGATGTGGCGTCAGCTCAGGTGAGCACGTCGTTCCCTTCGACCGTGGTGATCACCGTGGACGAGCGGATCGCGGTCGGTTACGTGCTGCGGGGCTCGCAGAAGGAGTTGGTCGATCGCGCCGGCGTCGAGTATCGGGCGGTGTCGCGGACGCCGGCCGGACTGCCGAAGCTGATCGTGCCGTCGGGCGCGCCGCAAGCGGCCGTGGCCGCCGCTGAAGTGGCAGCGGCGCTGCCGGCGCAACTGCGGGCACAGGTGCGCTCGGTTGCCGCGCTCGATCCGCAGGCGATCACGCTGGTGCTGACCCGGGACCGGGTCGTGCGCTGGGGGAGTGTGGATCGCACGGCCGAGAAGGCGCGGCTGCTGCCCGTCTTGCTGCGCCACCAGGTGAGCTCCGTGGACCTGACGAACCCCGACCAGCCGTTTACCCGCTGACCTCCACGTTCAGGCGATGTGATCGATCGGCGTGTTGCTCGGCGCGCCTGCACAGCTTGGGCCTGCTGGCGTTCTAACTTCGGCTACAGCATCCCAGGTTGACATAACATTAACGGTCTACTTGAGGGTGAGAGTTGGCCGATCCGCCGCATCCGACCCGTTGCCCGCAAAGAAGCAGTTCAGGAGCCACACCATGACAGCACCGCACAATTACCTCGCGGTCATCAAGGTCGTCGGAGTCGGCGGCGGCGGCGTCAATGCCGTCAACCGGATGATCGAAGTCGGTCTCAAGGGCGTCGAGTTCATCGCCGTCAACACCGACGCCCAAGCACTACTGATGAGCGACGCGGACGTGAAGCTCGACGTCGGCCGCGAACTCACCCGCGGCCTCGGCGCCGGCGCGCAACCCGAGGTCGGCCGCAAGGCAGCCGAGGATCACCGCGACGAGATCGAGGAAGTCCTCAAGGGCGCCGACATGGTGTTCGTCACCGCAGGTGAAGGCGGCGGCACCGGCACGGGTGGCGCCCCCGTGATCGCCAGCATCTCGCGCAAGCTCGGCGCGCTGACGATCGGCGTCGTCACCCGGCCGTTCAGCTTCGAAGGCAAGAAGCGCGCCGCCCAAGCGGACGACGGTATCGACGCGCTGCGCGCAGAGTGCGACACGTTGATCGTCATCCCGAACGACCGGCTGCTGCAGATCAGCGAGCGCAACGTCTCGGTCATGGACGCCTTCCGCTCGGCGGACCAGGTCTTGCTCTCCGGCGTGCAAGGCATCACCGACCTGATCACCACGCCGGGCCTGATCAACCTCGACTTCGCCGACGTCAAGAGCGTCATGAGCGGCGCGGGTTCGGCGCTCATGGGCATCGGCTCGGCGCGTGGCGACAACCGCGCACGACAAGCGGCAGAGATCGCCATCGCCAGCCCGTTGCTCGAGGCGAGCATGGAGGGTGCGCACGGCGTGCTGCTCTCGATCTACGGTGGCTCGGATCTCGGGCTGTTCGAGATCAACGAGGCGGCATCACTCGTCGCGGAGGCGGCGCACC
>DATFTS010000228.1:0-4467 GCA_035261645.1 Jatrophihabitans sp.
TGGCCGTGGTAGTCGCTCAGATTGCCACCCGCAGTCTGGTTGTGACTGTCGGACGAGATGTTGACGTTGTGACCGGTGGAATTATCCGTGGTGTTGTGGCTCGCGAACTCATCCGCACTTGCCCGCTCGCTGTGGTCGCTCACATCGACGTTGCTACGAACGTTGGTGTTGACCATGCCGTCCTGGCTGTCGCCGTCGGCCATGGTGCCCCCTCTCCGATGGGTGAACATGATGGGTGAAACTGATGGGTGCAGCGTCTGCGAGCACGCACAAGCAACTGCGGTGCCCACGGCCGCCCCTTGTTGTGCGTCTCAGCCTCGCCGTCGGAACTAACCCGGGGGTAGACGTCGGTGGCCGGGCCCGGGGACGGTCGTACGTGCCCGTCGGGGCAGCCTGCGCTGCCCCTTCGAGAAGCGTCAGGCGTGGAGAGTGACCCCGGCCGACAACGGATCGGCGAGCAGGTCGGCGAACGCCAGCTCGGCCGCGCCGAGCAAGGCCGCGTCAGCGCCGAAGGCGGGGTGGACAAGCTGGACGGTACGTCCCGGGGCACCGAGCGCGTACTCGCGCAACGCCTGGACGACCTCCGGTCGTGCGATGTCGAGCAGATCGGAGAGGTAGCCGCCTAGCACCACACACTCCGGGTTCAGCGTGTTCACCAGGCTCGCGATTGCCCGGCCGAGTGACTGCGCGACGCAGCGGACCGCCCGCAACGCACTGCTGTCACCACGTCGGGCATCGGCGAACACAGCGGCGGTGGCCTCGTCCGAAGGCGGCTGGGGACGTCCGGCCAGGCGAAGCAGCGCGCCCTCGCCGATGTAGGTCTCGACGCAGCCACGCTTTCCGCAGTGGCACTCCGGGCCGGTCTCGTCGACGACGTTGTGGCCTAGCTCGCCGGCGTACCCGTCGTGGCCGCGCAGCGGACGGCCGTTGGCGATGATGCCGGCGCCGATGCCCACCCGGCCCAGCAGGAACACCACGTCGTCGATCCCGCGCGCACCGCCCCGGCTGTGCTCGGCCAGCACGGCAAGATCCGCGTCGTTGCCTACCGCGATCGTCACCCCGGTCGGGAGAAGCTCGGCGAGCCGCGCTCCGAACGGTGCGTCGTGCCAGTCGAGGTTGGGCGCGAAGCCGATGTGCCCGGTGTGCCGGTCGACGGTGCCCGGAACGCTGACTCCGACTCCCACCATCGCCGCGCCAGGCGCGCTCGCGTCGCGGAGCCGCGGCAAGGTGTCGATGACGAGCTGCACCACGGCTTCCGGGGAGCTGTGCTCGGGCTCGCACGGCACGGCTTCGCGCCCGAGCACTGCGCCGCCGAGACCAACTGCTGCCACCGTCACGTGCGCGACGTCGATGTCCACGGCAAACACGATCGGCCCGGTGCTGTGCGGACCCACGACGTGCGAGGGACGTCCCACGCGCGCGCCGCCGATCGGCACCAGCTCGTCGACGAGACCGAGCTGGGTGAGATCGGCGACGAGTGCGCCGACCGTCGAACGGCTGACGCCGAGCCGCTGCGTCAGCTCCGCTCGCGTCAGCGCACCGTCGTGGTGGATGTGGCGCAACATCACTGAGAGGTTGTGCGCGCGGATGGCATCCGGGCGCGCGGGTGCCGGATGGCTGCTCACCGCGACCCCGCAGCCCCTTAGCCGGCCCTCGCTCGACGCCGCGAGATGGCGTCGACCGATGCAGCGATGAGCAGGACGGCGCCGGTGATGACCTCGTTCGCCTGTTCCGGGAACTGGTGCAGGTGGATGCCGTTGGGGATCGTCGCGATCACAAGTGCACCGATGATCGCGTCACGCGGCCGGCCGCGCCCACCGAACAGGGACGTGCCACCGATGACAGCCGCGGCGACAGCGAACAGCAGTGTGTCACCCTGCCCGAGGGCGGTGGTCGCGCCACCGCTGTAGTCGGCGTTGAACAGGCCGCCGACGGCCGCCATACCGGAACAGATCGCGAACGCGCTGATCTTCACGCGAGCGACCGGGATGCCGGCACGCCGTGCGGACTCGGTGTTGCCACCGGTCGCGTAGAGATGCCGGCCCCACTGGGTCTTGGCGAGCGAGATCGTCCAGAAGACCATGAAGGCGATCGGGATGCTCGCTGCCCATGGCACGCCCTCGATCTTGAGGAATGCGTTGCCGCGGTTCTGGCTGAGGAAGTACGTCGCCCAGGCGCCGATGGCGATGAGCACGCCGGCGCGCAGCAGAACGAGCGTGAGCGTGTCGTATGAGAGTCCGGCACGCGCGCGTAGCAACGCACGCACCAGGGTGAAGATCAGGTACCCGCCGGCGAGGACGCCGAAGTACAGCCAGCCCGCCCAAACGGACATCGAATAGTGCGTCAGCCCGAACCAGGGCCCGTAGCTCGTGGTGCCGATCGACTGGTTGTTCAGCGCGAACAGCTGCACGCCTTCCCAGGCTAGGAACAGCGCCAGCGTGACGATGAACGACGGGATACCCAGGCGGGCGACCAGCGTGCCGCTGAAGATGCCGACTGCCACCCCGATGCTGATGGCGAAGTAGAACGCCAGGTAGACGTGGTGCTGTTGCACCCCCGTCAGCATCACAATCAAGCCGACGGCGACGATCAGGGGGGCGGTGATCATCCGGCTGAAGACGCCGAGTGCGATCGCGGCGACCATGCCGACGATGAGGAGGACGTAGACGATGTTGCCGACGGCCTTGTGCAGATCGCCCGAATGGAGCGACTGCGCGGCGAAGGCGGCGCACATGCCGCCGGTGGTGCCCGCGGACAGGTCGATCTCGCCGATCAGCAGCACGAACACCAGGCCCATCGCGGTCAGTGCGATGAACGACGTCTGCGCCGGCAGGTTGGCGATGTTGTTGTGACTCAGGAAGTCGGTCGTCGTGCTGGCGAAGATGACGCCCAGGACGAGCAGGCCGAGCACAGACGGCAGCGCACCGGGGTCGCCGCTGCGCAGCCGCGCGACGTATTCGCGCACTGCGCCGCCCAGTCCACGAGGGGTGACGTCGGTGACGAAGCTGCCAGCGGCCCCGCCGGAGGGACGGGTGGGTTCTTCGGTCTTGGTGAGGTCCATCGTGCCGCTCCTCAGGCGCTTTCGGCGGCGGTGTCAGGCGAGAGTCCGAGCGACCCGCTGCGGCCGGCGGTGATCAGCTCGACGATCTGGCTGGTGCTGCTGTCCTTCGCCATCACCTCGGCCGCGACCCGACCGAGGTAGAGGGCGTCTACCCGGTCGGCGACCTGCATTACGTCGTTCATGTTGTGTGAGACGAGCAGGACACCGATGCCGCTGTCGGCCAGCCGTCGCACCAGGTCAAGCACCTGCTTCGTCTGGGCGACGCCGAGCGCCGCAGTGGGCTCGTCAAGGATCACAACCTTGCCGTTCCAGAGCACCGCCTTTGCGATCGCGACGGTCTGCCGCTGACCGCCGGAGAGGCTGGCGACGACCTGGCGTACCGACCGGACCGTGCGCACCGAAAGACTGGCGAGGGTCTCGCGTGCCTTGCGCTCCATCTGGCCGTCGAGCAGGAAGGGCCCGCGCCGTAGCTCCCGGCCGAGGAACATGTTCGCCGTGATGTCGAGGTTGTCGGCCAGCGCGAGGTCCTGATAGACGATCTCGATGCCGAGCGCCGACGCGGCGGCCGGCGAGTTGATGTGAACCGGCTTGCCTTCGAAGGTGAAGGCGCCCGAGTCAGGGGTGTAGATGCCGGCGACGCACTTGATCAGCGTCGACTTGCCGGCGCCGTTGTCACCAACGAGCGCGGTTACCTCGCCCGGGTAGACGGCCAGGTCCACGTTGTGCAGCACCTGGACGGCGCCGAAGCTCTTGTTCAGTCCGACGATCTTGAGAATTGGTTCGGTCACGGTTCCTCCGCCGTGTCGGAAAAGCGAAACGGCGGGGCGGGCACGATGCGCCGCCCCGCCGCCCCGGTCATCGGGTCAGAGACCAGCCTTGGAGCAAGCGGCCTGGATGCCCTTGCAGATGTCCGCCTTGGTGAGCGCGCCGGCCGTGATGACGTCCTGGATGTTGGACTTGGTGATGACCTCCGGAACCAGCAGGACCGACTTGATGGTCCGGCCGTTCTGGGGGTCGTGCAGCGAGCCAGTGGCAAGAGCGTCCGCTGCAGCCTTGTCGCCGTGGATGATGTCGATGGCGAGCTTCGAGGCAGCGTCGGCTTCCTTGCTGACGTCCTTGAAGATCGTCAGGCACTGGTCACCCGTCAGGATGAACTGGATGCCCTGGATCGTTGCGTCCTGCCCGGTGACCGGGATCTGCTGGTGGTGCTGCTTCAGCGTCGAGATCGCCGCCGCGGCGATGCCGTCGTTGGCGGCCAGCACGCCCTGGACGCTCGGGTCCTGGGTGTAGGCCTGTTGGAAGTCGGTGGCCGCGACGGTGTTGTCCCAGCCCTTGACGTCGGTCTCGACCTTGGGCTTGATGCCGTGCTGCGACCAGATGTTGTGCGCGCCCTGCTTGAACAGCAC
>DATFTS010000229.1:0-8652 GCA_035261645.1 Jatrophihabitans sp.
CTCTCGGCGCTCAGTGCCGCGCAGCCCTTGCTCGTGGCCGACGACCTCCTGGTCACCGCAAACGCGCTCGCCGTCACCGCCGGCACGCTTGCAGCGACCGCTGGTGCGGGCCTGGCGATCGGTATCCGCAGCCTGCTCGGCGATACGGACGGCGATTACGCGGTGATCGCGCTCAGCGCCGCCATCCCGTATCTCGTTGCTGCGGCTTTGGCAGCCCGGTTCCATCGGGCAGATCTCGGCCCCACTCACGCGCAGCGGCAGACAGGCGAAACGGCCGCGCAGGTGCTCCGTGGTCTCATCGCCGGCATCCGCCTCATCGGGTCGGTGCGACCGGTTGCGACGGCCTACGCCGCGATCACCGTGCACCGGATCTGCTTCGGGGTGTGGACGGTGTGCGCCGTGCTGCTCTACCGCAACTACCTGACCGGTGCCGGGCCGTTCCGCGCCGGGCTCGGCGGGTTGGCGCAGGTGTTGGCAGCGGTCGCGCTCGGCGGGGGCTTCGCCGCGTTCGTGACGCCGGCCGCGTTCCGCCGGCTGGGGCCCGTCCGCTGGCCCGCCGCCATGTTGGCGACCTCGGCGGTGCTCGAGATCGGCCTTGTACTGCCGTACCGGCCCGGGCTGCTGGTGCTGTCCGGACTACTGCTCGGTTTCACCGCGCAGGCCGTCAAGATCAGCGTGGACACGATCACCCAGCAGGACGTCCCCGACGCGTTCCGCGGGCGCGTCTTCGCGATCTACGACATGTTGTTCAACGTCGCGCTCGTCGTGGCGGCCGTGCTGACGGCCGGGGCGATCCCGGAGAGTGGGCACAGCCCGTTGTCCGTGCTGGTGGTGGGCGCCGGCTGGGCCGCCGTCGCGGCGGGCTACCTCATCCGTTCTCGGCGAACCACGACTTCAGCTCGTCGATCGCGCGCTCGCGACTGAGGGGCCCGTGTTCCATGCGCAGCGCGAGCAGGTGGTTGTAGGCCTTGCCCACGAGCGGGCCCGGCGCAATGCCGAGGATCTGCATGATCTCGTTGCCGTTCAGATCCGGACGGATCGAATCCAGCTCCTCCTGCGCCTGCAGCTCGGCGATGCGCTCCTCCAGAGCGTCGTACGCGGCGGCCAGCGCCGCGGCCTTGCGGCGGTTGCGCGTCGTGACGTCGGAGCGGACGAGCTTGTGCAGACGGGGCAACAGCGGCCCCGCGTCGACCACGTATCGACGCACGGCGGAGTCTGTCCACTCGCTGGTGCGGTAGCCGTAGAACCGCAGGTGTAGGAACACCAGCTGTGCGACCTGCTCAACGATCTCGTTGGCGTAGCGCAGCTCCTTCAGCCGCTTGCGAGCCATCTTCGCGCCGACCACCTCGTGGTGGTGGAACGTCACGCGCCCGTCCTCGGTGAACGCACGGGTGCGTGGCTTGCCGATGTCGTGCGACAGCGCCGCCCAACGCAGGACAAGATCCGGGCCTTCGTCCTCCAGGTCGATCGCCTGCTCCAGCACCTGCAGAGTGTGGGCGTAGACGTCCTTGTGCTGCCCGTGCTCGTCGGCGGCCATCTGCAGCGCCGGCAACTCAGGAAGAACCACGTCGGCCAGGCCGGTGTCCACCAGCACCTCGACGCCGCGGCGCGGCGCCCGGCCCAGCATCAGCTTGGTGAGCTCCACCTGAATCCGCTCCGGCGTGATCCGGCGCAGCTGTTCGGCCATCTCGCGAATCGCCGCGTCCACCTCCGGCGCCACCGAGAAACCCAGCGTCGAGACGAACCGCGCTGCGCGCAACATGCGCAGCGGGTCGTCGCCGAACGACTCTTGCGGCGTGCTCGGCGTACGCAACACGCCCCGTGCTAGATCGGCGAGGCCGCCGAACGGGTCGGTGAACGAACGCTGCCCTGTGACCGAAACCGCCATTGCGTTGACGGTGAAGTCGCGTCGCCGCAGATCGCCTTCCAGCGAATCCCCGTAGACGACCCGCGGGTTACGGCTCTGCCCGTCGTAGCGATCTGCGCGGTAGGTCGTGATCTCGCACCGCAAGCCCTGGACCTGTGCGCCGACGGTGCCGTAGTCGATCCCTGTCGTCCACGTTGCCGATGCAAGCGGCGCGACGATCCGCAGCGTCTCCTCCGGACGGGCGTCCGTCGTGAAGTCCAGATCGTCGGACGGGCGGCCGAGCAGCGCATCGCGCACTGGGCCGCCGACGAGATGCAGCTCGTAACCGGCGCGGGCGAACGCGTCACCCAGCGCCAATGCCTCCGGCGGCAGCGGAACGAGGTCAGCCGGGTTGGTCACGCGGCCTCCTTCGTCGGGCGCCGACCTGTGCAGTGTCACGGACCGCCAGGGTACTGACCGGCCGGTTACCATCGGGCCATGTCCCACAGCCCGGAGTCGCGACCCGGGCGGCGGTCTGCACCTGTGCCGCGTAAGCGTCGCCGAGGCAAGCGCTGGCTGCGCCAGGTGGACGAGTTCAGCGCCGGCGGGCTCGTCGTCGATCTCGCCGGCGAGGTGCCGCGCGGCGCGTTGATCGGCCGGACCGACCGGCAGGGCCGGCTGCTGTGGTCGCTGCCGAAAGGTCACATCGAGGCCGGCGAGACTGCTGAGCAGGCTGCGCTGCGTGAGGTCCGTGAGGAGACCGGCATCGCCGGGGAGATCGTCGCGGAGCTCGGGGTCATCGACTTCTGGTTCGTAGCGGAGGGGCGGCGCATCCACAAGACCGTGCGGCACTACCTGATGCGCCGCGTCGGTGGCGAGCTCTCCGACGCCGATGTCGAGGTGGACGAGGTCGCGTGGGTGCCGTTACCGGAGATCCGCGGGCAGCTCGCCTACCCCGATGAGCGCGGGCTGGTGGACGCAGCGGGCAGGCTGCTCGCGGAATCCGCGTGAACCTGCGCAACACCCTCGTCCGGGCCGGCGCCGTTCTCGCCTCGGCCGCGGCGATCGTCTCTGTCGCCGCGCCCGCGAACGCTGCTCCGCGCGGCAACGCCCGTAACGGCAGCGTCCAGGTCACTGTCGTCGACGTCACACCGTCTACGCCGAAGCCGACGCAGAAGCTCGTTCCACTGACGGTCACGCTGCAACTGCACAACACCGGCGCGACGCCGTACAACGGCATTAGCGTCGTCGGCGAACGCGGCGCCCCCATCACCAAACAGGAAGAGCTCGACGCGTCGCTGGCCAACCCGAGCGCGCCGTCGACCGCCGGGCTACAGGTCGATCCCATCAGGCCGGTCACCGTCGACCTGGCAGCCACTGAGATCAAGACGGTGCAGTTCATTACGACGACCCGCGTCCCTACTGAGGCGGGGTTGTGCCTGTGCGCGAAGGGCGCCGTCTACCCGCTCTTCTTCAGCGCGCACCTCACGATCGATGGCGTGGACACCGTGCTCGGTGACGCGGCAACGTACGTACCGGCCTTCTACCAGAAGCCGCCGCCGATGTATGTGAGCTGGGTCTGGCCCTTGCTCGAGCGCCCGCACCGGCTCACGGCGGACAACGTGTTCACCGACGACCTGCTCGCCGGTCTGGTCGCCCCGGGCGGCCGGCTGGCCCGCGCCCTCGACGTGGTCAGCCAACTCCCGCCGGGCCAACCGCTCACGCTGTTGCTCGACCCGGAGTTGCTCGACGAGCTGTGGGTGATGGCTCACCAGCCGTACACGGTGCCAGGTGCGAACGGCAAGCCGCTCGCGGGCAGCGGCAAGGCGGTTGCCACCGCCTGGCTCGACGAGCTGAACACGGTGCTCGTCAACCAGCCCGACGTGCAGGTGCAACTCACTCCGTACGCCGACCCCGATGTGCAGGCCGTCACGTCCCACAAGATGACGTGGGACGCCACGATGCCGACGGCGATGACCGCGCACGTGACGCAGATCCTCGCCGGGCGCAGCCTGGACTCGTCCGTCGCGTGGCCGGTCGAAGGCGCCATCGGCAAGCGGACGCTCGCCACGCTGGCAGGCGACGGCGTCAACACCGTGTTGCTCGACTCCACAGCCGTGCGTCCGCAACCCCCGGCGGGATCCGTTCCGTCCGGGTACGCGCGGGTGCGCAGCGGCGGACGCGACATGGCCGCACCGCTGCTGTCGGCAGACGTCGAGAAGGCGGTGTCGAAGGCGATCACCCTCGGCTCGGCGGGCAGTGGCGGGCTGCAGCAGCTCGTGGCCGAGCTTGCTGTGCGCGTTGCCATCGCCGTCAACAATGAGACGCCCGCCGAACAGGGCATCACTATCACGGCACCGCGCTACGTCGACCCCGACGTGACGGCCGCAGTTCGCGCGATCACGGACACGAGCAGCTCGACGTTCGCCCGGCCGCTGTCGCTGCAGACTGCGGTGAGCGGGACGCCGTTGCCGTTGCCGACGACCGCCAGCACGCTTGCGCCGATCCCCGCGAACGCGACCCGTCACGTCCCGTTGACGATCGATGCGGCCGCCGAGACGTCGGCGGACCTGCCCGGCATCTCGTCTCTGCTCGACCACACTGACGCGGGTGCGAGGAGTTTCCTGAACGGTCTTCACGAGACCGTGCAACGCGCTCAGTCGTCCGCCTGGCGGTCGGCGCCGGCCGAGGCGAGCGACTACGCCAACAGGTTGACCTCAACCGTCGACTCGGTGCGCACCGGAGTGCGGATCGTACCGCCAACGCCCGGGCTGTACACGCTGGCGTCCAGCTCCTCCCCGCTGCCGGTAACGATCGACAACCACCTGCAGTACCCGGTCATCGTCCGGGTGAACGTGATGACCAGGCAGGGCGAGCCCGGGTTGACCGCCAAGGACATCGGTCCGCAGCACATCGACAGCCAGCAGAAGCGCACCCTGCACATTCCCACCACGACTGACCGACCGGGCCGCATCCAGATCGTTGCCGAACTGCTCACCCCGAACCCGCAGCATCCGATGCTGCTCAGCTCGGTGGACCTCACCGTCCGCAGCACGGCTCTCGGCTTCATCGGCGTGGTGATCACCATCGTGGCCGGCGCAGTGCTGCTGACCGCGTTGTTGTGGCGATTCGCGCGGCGGATGCGGCAGCGCAGAAGGCGGCCCCCGTTGGCGGCGACGCCCATCCCGGTCACCGAGCCGGAGCCGATCGCATGACCGGCACCGAAGTACGCGACGACGGGTGGAGCTCCCCGACCCACTACGCCGGCGGGCGTCCGATCGAGCCGCGGATGTTCACCGAGGCGGACCCGATGGCCACGCTGTTCGGCGACTGGGCGTTCCAGCCGCCCGAGGAGCGCTGGGGCGCAACCACCTACGTCGGACGCCCGCGACGGGGAGCGCAGAAGGCGCCGGCCAAGGAGCCGGAGGCCGTCGGCGCTCAGGAGCCGGTGGCCGACAGCAGCGACGAAGGCGTCATCGCCAACAGCCGCTCGATGGCCGTCGCCAGCCTCGCGAGCAGGGTGACCGGGTTCTTGCGCAGCATCCTGCTCGTCGCGGCGCTCGGCACCGGCGCGGTCGGCAACGCCTACAACAGCGGCAACAACCTGCCCAACATGATCTACGAGCTGCTGCTCGGCGGGGTGCTGTCGAGCGTGCTCATCCCGCTTCTCGTGCACGCCGAGGCCGAGGACGAGGACGGTGGCCTGGCCTACACCCAGCGGCTGTTCTCGATCGCGGTCGCGGCGTTGGGCGCCATGACGCTGGCCGTCGTAGCGGCTGCGCCCTGGATCGCGGCGATCTTCGTGCACGCCGGTCCGCAGCGCCAGCTCACGAGCGTGTTCGCGACGCTGCTGCTACCGGAGATCTTCTTCTATGGCCTCGGCGCCATGTTCATGGCGGTGCTGAACATCAAGCACGTGTACGCGCCGGGTGCGTGGTCGCCGGTGCTCAACAACGTGGTCATGATGGCGACCGTCCTTGTGTTCTGGGCCCTGCCCGGGCCCAAGACACTGAACCCCTCGACGATCACCACACCGCAGATCCTGGTGATCGGTGTCGGCACCACGCTCGGCATCGCTGCCCAGGCACTGGTGCTGGTTCCGGCCCTTCGACGAACCGGGTTCCGATGGCACTGGCGCTTCCGCGCAGGGCCGGGCGAGGCGAACCGGCTCAAGGAGATCGGAACGCTCGCCACCTGGGTGCTGGCCTACGTCGTGATCAGCCAGCTGGGCGTGTCGGTCATCCAGCGCGTCGGCAACGACAACGGCGGCTTCAGCGTCTTCACCTACGCCGACCTGCTCTTCCAGATGCCCTACGGCATCCTCGTCGTCTCGGTGCTCACCGCCCTCATGCCCCGGCTCTCGCGCGCCGCCGTTCGGGGCGACACCCAGGCGGTCAAGGACGACCTCGCTTTCGGCGCGCGGCTCTCGGCCGTCGCCCTGATTCCCATCACTGCCGGACTGATCGTCCTCGGCGAGCCGATGGGCGTCACCCTGTTCGGTTACGGCGAGACGTCCATCGCGGGCGCGCGGCTGATCGGCGCCTCGCTCGCCTGGTCGGCGTTCGGGCTGTTCCCGTTCGCGCTGGTGATGCTCCAGTTGCGGGTGTTCTACGCGATGCGCGACGGCCGCACGCCGGCGCTGATCAACGCCTTCATGGTCGCTACCAAGATCGTCCTGGTGCTCGTGTCGAACGAGATGTTCCGCGCCCCACCAGGCACCGACGTCAACAAGCACCCGTCCGTGCATGCCGTGGAGTGGCTGAACATCTCGACGTCGCTCTCGTACGTCGTCGGCGCCGTAGTCGGGCACGTTCTGCTCACCCGCCGACTGGGGCGCCTCGGCTTTCGCCGGGTGGCTCGCACTGTCGCCCAGATCGCTCTGGCGTCGGCGGTCGCTGCCGCGGCCGCGTGGGCAGTCGTGGAGGTTGCGCGCAGCGCGTTCGGCTCCGGCCATGCCGGTTCGGTTCTAGGGCTGGTCGGTGGCAGCCTCGCCGGGCTGATCGTGCTCGCCGTGGTCCTCTGGCGAATGCGTCTCGACGATGTCAGCGAGGTCGCCGCGCTCGTTCGGCGCCGCTGAGTCCGATGAATACGGCCGGGAATCCCAGGCTCCCTAGGATGGTTTCGGCACCGGAGGAGAAGAGGGAAGCGTGTCCAACCATCGCAATGTGATCGTCATCGGCTCCGGCCCGGCGGGCTACACGGCTGCGCTCTACACCGCGCGTGCCGACCTGAAGCCTCTGGTTTTCGAGGGTGCCCAGTACGGCGGGGCGCTGATGAACACGACCGACGTTGAGAACTACCCCGGCTTCCCCGAGGGCATCCTCGGGCCGGAGCTGATGAACAAGATCCGCACCCAGGCCGAGCGCTTCGGCGCCGAACTGGTCACCGACGACGTCGTCTCGGTGGACCTCACCGGGCCGATCAAGGTCGTGCGCACGCTCGACAGCGAATACACCGCAGACGCGGTCATCCTCGCGATGGGTTCGGCGTATCGCAAGCTCGGCGTCCTTCGCGAGGAGGAGCTGTCCGGGCGCGGCGTCTCCTGGTGTGCGACCTGCGACGGGTTCTTCTTCCGCGGCAAGGACATCGCCGTGGTCGGCGGCGGCGACACCGCGATGGAGGAGGCCAGCTTCCTCACCCGATTCGCCAACTCCGTCACCGTCGTTCACCGGCGCGACGCGCTGCGAGCGAGCCGGATCATGGCCAGCCGCGCCGAGTCGAACCCGAAGATCCGCTGGGCCTGGAACAGCGAAGTCATCGACATCCACGGCGACAACTCGGTCACCGGCGTAAGGCTCCGGGACACCGTCACGGGAGCCGAGCGCGACCTGGAACTCGGTGGGCTGTTCATCGCCATCGGTCACGAGCCGCGCAGCGATCTGGTGCGTGGTCAGGTGGATCTCGACGAGGAGGGATACGTCCGCACCACCGTCGGAACCCGGACGAACCTGGAAGGCGTGTTCGCCGCCGGCGACCTCGTCGACCACACCTACCGGCAGGCCGTCACGGCGGCCGGCACCGGCTGCCAGGCGGCGCTGGACGCTGAGCGGTATCTCACCGCGCGCGCCGACTCCGCCCAGCCCGCCGCGGCGCAGGCCGGCTGAGGGAATCACCACAGCAGATTTTGCGTTCAACCACTACCCCGATGACAGGAGAGTTCATGGGTGCCAACACCAAGACCGTGACGGACGACACTTTCGTCGCGGACGTGCTCGACGCGAAGGAACCCGTTCTCGTCGACTTCTGGGCCGAGTGGTGCGGCCCGTGCCGCCAGGTCGCCCCGGTTCTGGAGGAGATCGCCGGTGAGCACGCTGGCAAGCTGACCATTGCCAAGCTCAACATCGACGAGAACCCCGTGACTGCGCGCAATTACCAGATCATGTCCATCCCGACCATGGGCGTGTTCCAGGACGGCAAGCTCGTCAAAACCATCGTGGGCGCGCGTCCCAAGGCCGCAATCCTGCGGGAACTGACCGAGTTCGTCAGCTGACAACGCGTACCCGTCACTGAGGCGGCCACTGCAAGCCTTTGCGGTGGCCGCCTTTGTTCTGTGCGGATACATATTGACCCCGCGGGCGCCGGAGGGCGGTCGTGTCGACCCACTGGGGCACAATGAGGGACGCACCCGCCGCAACGCCCTATAAAGCCAGGATTGCCGAGGCTCCCATCTGATGCAGCTACTCCGCCGCGGCGCTGCCGGTAGCGCCGTCGCCGAGGTGCGCCGGATGCTCGCGTCGATCGGCCTGCTCGACAACACCCATGCCGATCAGGCCGACGTGTTCGACGAAGCCACCGAGCTCGCCGTG
>DATFTS010000230.1:0-2095 GCA_035261645.1 Jatrophihabitans sp.
GTTCGCCCCGCATGGGCGCCCTGGCCGGCCGTATCGAGGAGAGCTACCAGCGCCAACTCGCCGCGTTGCCTGATGACACTCGTGCGCTGCTGCTCGTTGCTGCGGCCGAGCCGATCGGTGACCCGGTGCTGATGTGGCGCGCAGCCGAACGGCTCGGCATCGGCATCAGCGCGGCGGCGCCGGCAGAGGTGGCCGGCCTGGTCGAACTCGGGGCCCGGGTTCGATTTCAGCATCCGCTGCTTCGCTCTGCCGTCTACCGTGCGGCCGGGGCCGACGACATCCGCAACGCGCATGCCGCTCTGGCGCTGGCAACCGATCCCGCCGTTGACCCCGAGCGCCGAGCATGGCATGGCTCACAGGCTGCGCCGGGGCCGGACGAGGACGTGGCTGCCGAACTGGAACGACTGTCCGAGCGGGCGGCGAGACGCGGCGGGTTGGCGGCGGCAGCCGCTTTCCTGGAACGCGCCGCAGAACTCACGCCTGACCTCGCGCGCCGGGCCCGGCGGGCACTGGCCGCGGCGCAGGCTCACCACGAGGCAGGCACGGCAGATGTCGCGCTCAGGATGCTTTCCGTTGCCGAGGCAAGCGAGTTGACCGACTTCGATCGTGCCCGGGTGGACCTGCTGCGGGCACAGGTCGCGTTTACCCGGAGACGCGGGAGTGAAGCTCCGACGCTGCTGCTCAAGGCGGCAAAAAACCTCGAACCGTTCGACGTTGCGCTTTGCCGGGAGACCTATCTGGACGCCTTGCTGGCTTCGATGTTCGCCGGAGCTCTCGCCACCGGCGGCGACGTTCGCGAGGTTGCCGAAGCGGCGAGGACCGCACCGCCGCCGAAGGCTCCCGGCGGGGCCGCCGACCTGCTTCTCGACGGGCTCGCGGTGCGGTTTACGGACGGCTACGCCGCGAGCGTCCCCTTGTTGAGGCGCGCGCTGGCCGCCTTCCGTGACGTCAACCTGACACCGGACCTGCTCCGGTGGTTCTGGCTGGCCCATATCACCGCGGGCAACTTATGGGACGAGCAGACGCTGGACAACGCGCGGCACTTGAACGTGGCCCGCGACGCCGGCGCGTTGGCGACTCTGCCGCTCGCGCTTGCGGTCCGCATCGGCGCATACGTGCTCAGCGGCGAACTTCCCACCGCCGACGCTCTTATGAACGAGCTGCAGGCAGTCACCGCGGCGACGGGCATTCCTGCTGCGCCCTACGGAGCGCTACTGCTTGCGGCTTGGCAGGGGCGCGAACGATCCGCACTCGAGTTGATCGACGAGGCGACGAGGGAGGCGCTGCACCGGGGCGAGGGATTCGGACTGATCATCGCCGGGGCCGCAAAGGCACTGCTCTACAACAGCCTGGCTCGATATGACGATGCCGCCGAGGCGGCCAGCCAGGCCGGCGAGCAGGCACCCGTCATGGGCGTCGAGTCGTGGGGCGTGCTGGTCGAGCTGGTCGAAGCATCCGCTCGCACCGGTCGGCGGCAACGCGCGATCGACGCCTTCGCCCGGATCCGCGAGACGACTCAGGCCACTCGAACCGAATGGGCGTTGGGCATCGAAGCTCGGTGCCGCGCACTGTTGAGCGAGGCCTCATCGGCCGAGGCGGCCTACGAAGAAGCGATCGAGAGGCTGTCTCGAACGCGCATCCGAGGCGAGCTGGCCCGTGCGCATCTGCTCTTCGGTGAATGGTTGCGTCGGCAGAATCGCCCCGGCGATGCGCGCAAGCAGCTGCGCACCGCGCATCAGATGTTCACGAGCATGCGCATGGAGGCATTTACGGAACGAAGCGCAGCCGAGCTGCGGGCCGGCGGTGAGACCGTCCCCAGGCGCACTGCCGAGACCGTCAGTCAGCTCACCCAGCAAGAAACGCAGATTGCCCGGATGGCCGCGAACGGTCTCTCCAACACCGACATCGCGGGGCGACTGTTCATCAGCCCTCGCACCGTGGAATGGCACCTCACCCGGGTCTTCACCAAGCTGCAGATCACGTCGCGGCGGCAGCTTCGCACGTGACGCCACACAGCGGATCTTGTTGCGCGGCAAGCGCCGGAACCCACCACCAGCAACAACAAGAAAAGACCGCGGGGTCAGGCGCGAAGCTG
>DATFTS010000231.1:0-5079 GCA_035261645.1 Jatrophihabitans sp.
CGCCGGCGACAACGGCCACAACGACACAGCCGACAACAACGGCCACAACGACAAGTACGACGACGCCGACGACGACGAGCACAACTGCGCCGACGACCAGCACAGCCGCAGCACCCCCATCCGGCGCGACGCCGCCGTTGACCAGCACCACCCCAACGACGCCGGTCAGCAGCGCGACGCCCGCAGGCACAACTCCTGCCACAGCCTCACTCGCGCCCAAGGTGGCCGCGCGGGCTGCGTTCGCGCAACCAGCAGGTGTCGGACTCTCCCTGGCCCGCGGCATACCGAGCACCCGCCAGGGGAACGTGGCTTTCGAGTCGGGCAACTCGTTCGGAGCGCTCCTACCCGGAATCCCGCCGAGGGCGCCTGCGCTGCCACTGCTTCGACCGGTCGGCTCCGGCCAACCCGCACCTACAACATCGGCCACGGCGGCGGCCACCGCGGCCACGGCGACCGCCGCCAGAAGTACGCCGACCACCACGACTACAACTACAACAACGGCGACCGCCGCCAACACGGCCACCGCGAACACCAGGCGGACCGCTGCGCCGTCCATCGGTCAGACCTCGCCGGCCGCCGGCAGCCCGGCAAGCGCCGGCTACCGGACGGCGGCCGCTGCACGCCTCGCCGCTATGGCGATGCCTGAGTTGCTCGCCGTGGCAACGCCGGGACGAATGACGCCCGTGCAGACGTTGCGGCGCACGCTCACCACCGGCCAGTCGATCGAGCCTGCGACGCTGCCCGCTTCGCCAACCACTGGCGGCGCGTTCCTCGGACGCGGCGCCGGGCCGAGTGCCCGTCACTTTGTCCCGTCGAGCACCGGGCCCGCGGCGCCGGCGCAGACGTTCGTCCGTCGGTTCCCCGGCACGCAGAGTGGTTTCACCGGGCCCACCGCCCCCTTCACCGGCCCGACGACCGGCCCGACGACCGGCCCGACGACCGGCACGCCCGGCGCACCGGCCCAGGGCGGTACCGAACCGTTGCTTGCGCGCACATCGAGCGGCGCCCCCGAGGGGCAATCGCCAGACGCGCCGGACGGCGCTTCAACGCGGCCGGAGTTAACCGGCCTGGCGCGAGCAATGACGGTTGCGCCACCTCGGGTGAGCATCCGCCCGGCGGAGGCAGCAGCTGCACCGGCACCTCCCGCGAGCCCGGTGAAACCCAGTGGGTCGTCGGCCGCGCGTGACCGTGAGTCCGCGCAGTTCCTCGCCGCCGCCACGGCGCTGCTCGGCCTGCCCCCCGACGGCAGCCAGCCGTCCGATTTGAGATCCGGTCTCGGAGGAATGGTGTCCACTCCCGACACGCCGCGCGCGTCCTTCGTCCGCCGTCGAAGCCCGGACGCCGGCGCGCGATCGTCCGCCTCGTCCAGTCGCCGCGACCGGACAGCCGATGGCACGGCGCAGATCTCTGCCGAGCGAATCGAAGCGCTCGTGGATCTCGTCGTCGAGCGCATCGAACAGCGGGTGGTCGACGAGCTCGAGCGGCGCGGTCACCGGCACAGCAGAGGAGTGTTCTGATGGCCGTCGAGAAGGCGTACTTCGAGATTCAGAAGCCGTCCAAGAGGGCCGGCCAACGGGTGCCATGCATGTTCAACCCGGAGTCGATCTCGGTCAGCAAGAGCAACAGCTGGGGAACCGACACGGCCAGCGGTCACGGCATCGAGCCGGCGAAGTTTCAGCACGCCGAGGCCGCGTCCATGGATCTTGAAGTCTGGTTCGACACCACTGACACCGGCAAGTCCGTCACCGAATACACCGGCAAGATCATGGGCTTGCTGGACATCGACGAGGAGGCTTCCGGCAGCGACGGGACGACCAATAACGCCGCGCCGCCCGTGGTGAAGTTTCATTGGGGTACGAACTTCGCCTCGTTCCCGGCGGTCGTCGAGGAAGCGTCACTCGAGTTCACCTACTTCTCTGCCGAGGGCGTGCCGCTGCGCGCCAAGGTGAGCCTGGAGTTGACGCAGTACAAGGCGGACAAGGCGTTCGGGCCGCAGAACCCGACATCGGGCACGCCTTATCCGCACCGCACGCACCGGGTGATGCCGGGGGAGACCCTCGACCGCGTCTCCGCGCGTTACTACGGCGATTCCACCCGCTGGCGAGCGCTGGCGAGCGCGAACGGTATCGAGGATCCGCTCACCGTCCGGCCCGGCTCGCTGATCGTCATTCCGGAGATCACGTCGCTGTGACCACTACGAAGGTGAGTCTCGCCCCCGTCATCGAGGTGGGCGGCCGGGCTATGCAGTCGTCGCACTATGACGCGCTGCGTGGTCTGCGCATCGAGCGAGCGCTCGGGCTGGTCGGCCGCGCGACCCTGCGCTTCACCGACGACGACTTCAAGCTGTCGAAGACCTCCACCTATGCGATCGGCGCGAAGATCACGGTCAAGCAGTACCCGTCCACCGAGCTGTTCCGTGGCACGGTCGTCGGGGTCGCCCTGGAACAGCAGCCGCGGCGGGTGCCCGAGCTGGTGGTCACCGCCGACGACGACGGGTACAAGCTCAATCGCGGCAGCAAGACGGTGACCCATCTGAAGACCAGCTACACCGCCGTCGTGCGCTCGATCCTCATGAAGGCAGGCGTCACCCCGAAGGTAGTCACCGGTAGCCACGGGACCAACGACTATCTGTTGCAGGCGGGCTCGGACCTCGCTTTCATCGACACCGTTGCCTCCCGCATCGGTTACGTGTGGTGGATGGACGAGGGCCAGTTCCGGTTCGAGCCTGCCGGCACGTCAAGCGGTCGGCTCACTGTCCCGTTCGACTCCGAGTTGATCGACTTCTCGGTGCGCGCCTCTGCGCTGCGTCCCACCGAGATGAAGATGAGCGGTTGGGCTCCGGACAACCAACAGAAGGTCACCGGCCAGACCAAAGCCTCGTCCATCTGGGCGGACCCGCCGCAGTTCGTCCGCTCTTACGTCACTGACGCCAAGGCTCTGGGGACGGCGATAAGCGGGTCCGGCGAGCTCTCACCGGCTGACCAGACGGAGGCCCAGCAGGCTGCGCAGGCGGCCTACGACGACTCGCTCACCGCCTCAGTGGTGGCGCGCGGCACCTGTGCCATCGACGCGCGCATCAAACCGGCCACGACGCTGCAGATCACCAAGGCCGGCCCGGCGACCGGCACGTACCACGTCACCGAGGTGCAGCACGTCTACGACAGCAACGGGTTCCGAACCCGGTTCGTCGCCGGGCCGCTGCGCCCGGCCGCACTCGTCGACACGCTGGGGCCTAGCCAACCCGACCCAGGATTCACGATTCAAGGCCTGGTGGTGGGAGTCGTGACGAACAACGTCGACCCGACCAAGAGCGGCCGGGTGAAGGTGAAGTACGCGGGCATCCCGGACGAGGTCGAGAGCGCCTGGGCGCGCGTGCTCACCACGAGCGGCGGGAAGAGCCGCGGCGTCGTGTTCCTGCCGGAAGTCGAGGACGAGGTCCTCGTCGGCTTCGAGGGCAACGACGCCCGCCGCCCGGTGGTGCTGGGAGCGTTGTTCAGCAAGCAGAACACGCTGCCCGAAGCGGACAAGCTTCTGGCGGGTGGCAAGGTCAACTATCGACGCATCACCTCGCGGTCGGGTCACATCATCGAGCTCGCCGACGGCACGACGCCCGCGACGCAACACGTGCTGATCAAGCTGGGCACGGCCGAGCACTCGATTCGCCTCGGCGCCGACGAGTTGACTGTCGAAGTCGCGGCCGGCAAGCCCATTACGATCAAGGCCGGCACCGCAAAGTTCGCGATCAGCAAGACCGGTGACGTGACGATCGAAGGAACCAAGATCAATATCAAGGCCACCGCCGAACTCAACCTCGAGGCGCCGAAGTCGGCCCTGAAAGGAAATGCGCAGGTCCAGGTGCAGGGTGCTCAGGTAGAGGTCAAGGCGAACGCCATCGCCAATGTCGAGGCGGGCGGTCCGCTCTCGCTCAAGGGCCTGACGGTGGCGGTGAACTGATGACCGAGCTGCCGCCGCGTGGCACGGACGCGGTTGCTTTTGACCCGTCCTTCATCGGGCGCGGTTTCTGCTGGCCGATGGAGGTCGACCACACCGGCTCGATCCGGCTCGCCGAGACGACTGAGGACATCGAGGCGGCGATCAGGATCATCCTGCTGACGGCGCCCGGCGAGCGCGTGATGCGGCCGGAGTTCGGCTGCCGTATCTGGGAAATGCTGTTCGAGCCGATCACGCCCAATCTGCTGGGCATGATCTCCGCCGCAGTCAGGGACGCATTGGCGCAGTGGGAGCCGCGGATCGACGTCGTCTCCGTGGTGCCGAAGGCGGAGAATCCCGACAACGGGCTGGTCAGCGTGGTCATCACCTACCTGGTGCGCACGACCAACAATCAGCGCAACCTGGTGTTTCCCTTCTACGTCATCCCGCACGACGCCGAGTAAGGAGGGAATCGGATGCCGCTGCCTGCGCCCAATCTCGACGACCGCAAGTTCCAGGACATCGTCGACGAAGCGAAACGTCTGATCCCGCGCTACTGCCCGGAATGGACGAACCACAACGTCTCCGACCCCGGTGTCGCGCTGATCGAGCTGTTTGCGTGGATGAGCGAGATGGTGCTCTACCGTGTGAACCAGGTACCCGAGCGCCTCTACGTGCACTTCCTGAACATGGTGGGGATCGAGCCGTTCCCGCCGTCCGTCGCGCGTGCCGATCTGACGTTCTGGCTTTCGGCCGTCCTCGAGCAGCCGGTGATCGTGCCGGCCGGCACGGAGATCACAACAGCGGCGGGCGCAAGCAGCGGCTCGGCAGAGGCGGTCGTGTTCTCCACGATCGAAGAGCTCGCGATCGAGCCGCCGCAGCTCATGACCGCAAAGACGGTCACCGCAACGGACGAGCGAGTGACCGATGTGTGGGACGACCTGCGCTTCTCAGTGCTGGGCGTGCCCTGTTTCGCATCTCCTGAGCTCACTCCCGGTGACACGTTCTGCCTGGGCTTCGCCAAGAGCCTCGCCGGCGTCGTGCTGCGCATCAACATCAGCGCGGAGGCCGAAGGCATCGGTGTCGACCCGCGTAACCCGCCACTCCTCTGGGAGGTATGGAGCGGTGAGGCGTGGATCCCCGTGCCGG
>DATFTS010000232.1:0-3111 GCA_035261645.1 Jatrophihabitans sp.
GCACGCGACCGCCCGCGAGGTGACCGAGTTCGACGACTCGCTTGCCCAACTGATCGACGAGATGTTCGCCTCGCTCGAGGTCGCCGGCGGCGTCGGCCTGGCCGCCCCGCAGATCGGAGTCCCGCTCGCCGTCTTCGTCTATGACTGCCCCGACGAGACCGGCACCCGGCAAAAGGGGCATGTCGTGAACCCGGTGATCGAGACGGCGGGCGAGCAGATCATGGCGGACGAGGGCTGCCTGTCGGTGCCGGGTCCGTACCACGAACTGGCGCGTGCGGCGTCGGCGACCGTCCGCGGCGTCGACAAGACAGGCGCACCCATCGAGGTCTCCGGTACCGGGTTCTTCGCGCGCTGCCTGCAGCACGAGACCGATCACCTGCGCGGGCTGCTCTACATCGATCACCTGCCACGCAACCGCCGGCGGCGCGTGCTGCGTGAGATGGAACTGTTCGAGTGGAACGCGACGGCGCCGTGACCTCAGCCCTGCCGGCCGTCATCAGGGCCGACATCGAGGCGACGACGCACGCCAACTTCCGGATCTACTCCAATGCGCAGTTCTGGACCCGCGCGCTCGCGAAGGCGCTGCTCGCGCCCAACGTCCGCGCGGTGATCACCTTCAGGCTCGCGCACTTCTTCGCCACCAAGCGGCTGCTGCCGGTGGCGATGTGGCTGCGCGGGCGGGCGGTCAGCAAGTCGGGCGCGGACATCCACCCGTTGGCCACGATCGGCCCCGGGCTGTTCCTGCCGCACTCGTCGGGCGTGGTAATCGGACCGGACGTGGTGATCGGTGCACGCGCCCGGATCTATCAGGGCGTGACGCTCGGCGAGCCGGTGCACGTAGGTGGTGGCCGGTGGACGGCCCCGCGCGTAGGCGACGACGTGGTCATCGGCGCGCACGCGGTCGTGCTCGGCGCGGTGACCATCGGCGACGGCGCGACCATCGGCGCGAACTCGGTCGTGACTGCCGACGTGGCGCCGCGCACGGTGGTGGCCGGCGTGCCGGCCCGCGTCGTGCGTGAGACGTCAGCCGACGAGTAGCTCGGCGATCTGCACCGCGTTCAGCGCCGCACCTTTGCGCAGGTTGTCACTGCTGACGAACAGCGCGAGCCCGCGCCCGTCCGGTACTCCCGGGTCCTGGCGCAGCCGCCCGACGTAGGAGGGGTCGCGGCCGGCCGCCTGCAACGGCGTCGGGATGTCGCTGAGCTCGACGCCCGGTGCGCTCCGCAGGATCTGCACCGCGCGTTCGACGGGCAGCGGCCGCGCGAACTCGGCGTTGATCGACAGCGAGTGACCGGTGAAGACCGGGACGCGAACACACGTGCCCGAGACGAGCAGCGACGGGATCGCGAGGATCTTGCGCGACTCGTTGCGCAGCTTCTTCTCCTCGTCGGTCTCGAACTCACCGTCGTCGACGATGGAGCCGGCCATCGGCAGCACGTTGAACGCAATCGGACGCGCGAACTTCGCCGGCTCCGGAAACGCAACCGCGCCGCCGTCGTGCGTAAGGCCGGCTGCGGTGTCGGCGACCTTGCGCACCTGGGTGTCAAGCTCGTCGACGCCAGCCAGCCCGGCGCCGGACACCGCCTGGTAGGTGGACACGACCAGCCGGGTCAGCCCCGCCTCGTCGTGCAGCGGCTTGAGCACCGGCATCGCCGCCATGGTGGTGCAGTTCGGGTTGGCGATGATCCGCTTGGGTGCGTTGCGAACCTGCGCGCCGTTCACCTCAGCGACGACGAGCGGCACGTCGGGGTCCATGCGCCAGGCGGAGGAGTTGTCGATCACGGTGACACCGGCCGCGGTGAACTTCGGCGCGAGTGCCTTCGACGTCGCACCGCCCGCAGAGAACAGCGCGATGTCGAGGCCGCTCGGGTCGGCGACAGCAGCGTCCTCGACCACGATGTCGTCGCCCGCCCACGGCAGCGTGCTGCCGGCCGAACGTGCCGAGGCGAAGAAGCGGATCTCGTCAACAGGGAACGCACGCTCGGCGAGCAGCCGACGCATCACCGCGCCGACCTGCCCGGTGGCTCCGACGACTCCTACTCTCATCGCCCGGTACCTCCGTACACGACTGCCTCGTCCTGTTCGGTGCCGAGCTCGAAGGCGTCGTGCACTGCTCGCACCGCCGTGTCCAGATCAGTGTCGCGGCAGATCACCGAGATGCGGATCTCGGAGGTCGAGATCATCTCGACGTTCACGCCGGCGTCGGCCAGCGCGGTGAAGAACCGTGCCGACACACCGGGGTGAGACCGCATGCCCGCGCCGATGAGCGACAGCTTGCCGATGTGGTCGTCGTAGAGCAGGTCGGTGAAACCGATCTCATCCTGCACCTTCTTCAGCGCAGCCAGGGCCGTCGGGCCGTCGGTGGCCGGCAACGTGAACGACACGTCGGTACGCCCGGTGCCGCCCGTCGAGATGTTCTGCACGATCATGTCGATGTTGATCTCGGCCGCGGCGAGCTCGCGGAACAGCGCCGCCGCCTCGCCCGGCTTGTCCGGCACGTTCACCACCGTCACCTTGACTTCGCTGCGGTCGTGCGCGACCCCGCTGATGATCGCCTGCTCCACGGGTAGCTCCTCGATCGATCCGGTGACGGTCGTCCCTGGCAAGCCGGAAAAGGACGATCGGACGTGAATGGGCACGCCGTAGCGGCGGCCGTACTCGACGCTGCGCAGGTGCAGGATCTTCGCGCCGCACGCGGCGAGCTCGAGCATCTCTTCATAGGTGAGGGTGTCGAGTCGCCGGGCGTTGCGCACGATGCGCGGATCGGCGCTGTAGACACCGTCGACGTCGGTGTAGATCTCGCAGACGTCGGCCTTGAGGGCCGCCGCGAGCGCGACCGCCGTCGTGTCCGACCCCCCGCGACCCAACGTCGTGATGTTCATGGTCTCTTTGGAGAAACCCTGGAAGCCGGCGACGATCGCAATGTTGCCCTCGGCGAGCGAGTTCTCCACGCGTCCGGGGGTGATGCTGACGATCCGCGCCTTGCCGTGCACCGACGTCGTCAGCACGCCGGCCTGCGAGCCGGTGAACGACTCGGCCTTGTAGCCCAGCGAGTTGATGGCCATCGCAAGCAGCGCCATCGAGATGCGCTCGCCCGCGGTCAGCAGCATG
>DATFTS010000233.1:0-5428 GCA_035261645.1 Jatrophihabitans sp.
GGCTGAGCGCGCGATGGGCCGCGCGCCAGCCCTTGGCCGGCGTCCAGCCGCCGCCCGACGGAGGCGGCGTGTAACCACCGCCACCACCCCCGCCGCTGCTGCCACCACCGCTGTGCCGTTGGGCCTCGCGGATGGCGCGCAGCCGGGCCAGCCTGGCCTGCTCGTCCTGCCATTGGCCGAGCGCCACGTTGTAAGCGTTGCGCCGGCTCAGGTAGTTGAGCCACTGCTGGTGGCCGTACCGGAGGCTGTTGAGCTGGTTCGTCGCGGCGGTCAGCTGCGTCTGCTTGCTCGCCATCACCTGGTCGAGAGCGGCCTTCTGGTCCTGCGCCGCCTGGTAGGCCCCCCGCGCGGCCTGCCGGGCCTCGTCGGCGCGCTGCTTGGCCGCCGCGGCGGCGTCCCGCGCCCGGCGGGCGGCCGCGTCCTTGTTGGACTGGGCCACCGCGGCCTGCTGGTAGGCGCCGACTGCGTCGGCCTTCTGCAGCTGCTGGTACTGATCCAGGGCCGACTGCTGCAGCAGCTCCGACGGGTCGTTTGCGGTGAGCAGCGAACCGGCCGTGCCGTCGATCTCGCCACTCATGTAGGTCGCCTGGACATATTCGACAAACCTGGTGTGCGCCGCCTGCATCTTCGCGCGAGCGTCGACCAACTGCTGCTGTGCGCGCGTCGCCGCCGCGTCTGCGGCCTGCCACTGCGTGTACGCCAAGGTGTACTTCTGCTCGGCCAGCTCGGCCTCGGCCTGCTTCTGGTCGATCTCCTGCTGCGCCTGGGCGATCTCACCGCTGAGCCGGCCCACCTGGGCGGCGAGGGCGTTCTCCTGCGACTTGGCCGCGTCGACCTGGCCCTGGGTGACGTGGTTTGCAGGCGCGGTCGGCGGGGTCGGTTTCGGCATGCCCGCGCTGGACTCTGCGAACAGCAGGCCGGTAACGGTGGCAAGCGCCGTCGCGACAGCGAAGGTACGCGCCGCGGCAGCGCGGCGGGTCGGCTTCCAGTGCACGGCAGCTCGCTCTCTGGTTCACCCGCACAGAACGTCGGTCAAAGACTGCCACGGAATTCCCACCAGTGCCAGCAGCAACACTGGTAACAGAAGTCCCAACGGGTCAAATTCGGGACTGTAGTCGCTCGTCCTATGTGCTCGTCCTATGTGGAAGGCATCGACGGCGGGGCCGCCAAGTTGAATTCCCCGGTGGTATCTTGACGTCAAGAGATCCTGGATTCGATCTATCCGCACAGGAGCGTGTCGTGCCAGCACAGAGCAAGAACAGCTTCGGAGCCCGTTCCCAACTCAGCGCCGGCGGTCGCAATCTCGAGTTCTTCCGCCTCGACGCGGTCGAGGGCGCGCAACGGCTTCCGTTCTCGCTCAAAGTGCTGCTGGAGAATCTGCTCCGCACCGAGGACGGCCGTAACGTCACCCCGGAACAGATCGAGGCTGTGGGCCGCTGGGTCGCCGACGCCGAGCCGGACACCGAGATCCAGTTCACGCCCGCACGCGTCGTCATGCAGGACTTCACCGGGGTACCGGCGGTGGTCGACCTGGCGACGATGCGTGAGGCCGTCGTCGACCTCGGCGGTGACGCCACGAAGATCAACCCGCTGGCGCCGGCCGAACTCGTCATCGACCACTCGGTCATCGCCGACCTGTTCGGCACCCCGGACGCGTTCGCGCGCAACGTGGAACTGGAGTACGAGCGGAACAAGGAGCGCTACCAGTTCCTGCGCTGGGGCCAGACCGCGTTCGACGAGTTCAAGGTGGTGCCGCCCGGCACCGGCATCGTGCACCAGGTGAACATCGAGTACCTGGCACGCGTCGTGTTCGATCGCGACGGCCTCGCCTACCCCGACACGCTCGTCGGCACCGACTCGCACACCACGATGGTGAACGGCCTCGGCGTTCTCGGCTGGGGGGTCGGCGGTATCGAGGCAGAAGCTGCCATGCTCGGCCAGCCGGTGAGCATGCTCATCCCGCGCGTCGTCGGCTTCAAGCTCACCGGCGAGTTGCCGGACGGCTCCACCGCCACCGACCTGGTGCTGACGATCACGGAGATGCTGCGCAACCACGGCGTGGTCGGCAAATTCGTCGAGTTCTACGGCCCGGGCGTTGGGGCCGTGCCGCTCGCCAACCGCGCGACGATCGGCAACATGAGCCCCGAATACGGCTCGACGTGCGCGATCTTCCCGATCGACGACGAGACGCTGCGCTACCTGCGCTTCACCGGCCGCAAGGGCGAGCAGGTGGCGCTGGTCGAGGCCTATGCGAAGGAGAACGGCCTCTGGCACGACCCGTCCACGGAGCCGGAGTTCTCGGAGACCCTCGAACTCGACCTCTCGACGGTGGAGCCGTCGCTCGCCGGGCCCAAGCGTCCGCAGGACCGCGTCCCGCTGAATCAGGCGAAGGATATGTTCCGCGCCGCGCTGGACAACTACGTCGACGGCGACTCGGTGCGAAACGGTGTCGACGAGTCGGTCGACGAAACCTTCCCGGCTTCGGACCCCGCCGTCCCGTCCGCCTCTGAGCCGCCGGCCGTTCCGTCAGCGGCAGAAGGCGCGCACGGGCGCATGTCGCACCCGACGCGGGTCACGCTGGCCGAGGGCACCGAGGTGGAGCTCGATCACGGCGCGGTCGCGATCGCCGCCATCACGTCGTGCACCAACACCTCCAACCCGTCCGTCATGATCGCTGCCGCGCTACTCGCCAAGAAGGCCGTGGAGAAGGGTCTCGACCGCAAGCCCTGGGTCAAGACCACGCTCGCCCCCGGCTCGAAGGTCGTCATGGACTACTACGAGCGGGCCGGGCTCACGCCCTATCTCGACAAGCTCGGGTTCAACCTCGTCGGCTACGGCTGCACCACATGTATCGGGAACTCCGGACCGCTGCCCGACGAGATCTCGGCGGCGGTGAACGACAGCGACCTCGCGGTCGTCAGCGTGCTGTCCGGCAACCGCAACTTCGAGGGCCGCATCAACCCCGACGTCAAGATGAACTACCTCGCCTCGCCCCCGCTCGTCGTGGCCTACGCGCTGGCCGGATCAATGGACGTCGACATCACCACCGAGCCGTTGGGCACCGGCAAGGACGGTGAGCCGGTGTACTTGAACGACATTTGGCCGGCGCCGGACGAGGTGCAGCGGGTGATCGACGAGGCGATCGCGTCGGAGATGTTCACGAAGGACTACGCCGATGTCTTCGCCGGCGACGACCGCTGGCAGAACCTGCCGACGCCAGAGGGAAATACCTTCGAGTGGGACGCCGAATCGACCTACGTTCGCAAGCCCCCGTACTTCGATGGGATGGATCGGGAACCGGCACCGGTCCAGGACGTCTCCGGTGCCCGAGTGCTGCTCAAATTGGGCGATTCGGTGACGACCGACCACATCAGCCCAGCCGGTGCGATCAAGGCTGACTCCCCCGCCGGCAAGTACCTCTACGAACACGGCGTCGACCGTCGCGACTTCAACTCCTACGGGTCGCGGCGCGGGAACCACGAGGTGATGATCCGCGGCACGTTCGCCAACATCCGGCTGCGCAACCAGCTCGCGCCCGGTACCGAGGGCGGCGTCACCCGCGACTTCACGAACAACGGCGAGGTGACGACCGTCTACGACGCCGCGATGCACTACGCGCAGGCCGGTACGCCGCTCGTCGTGCTCGCCGGCAAGGAGTACGGATCTGGGTCGTCGCGCGACTGGGCGGCGAAGGGAACCGGGCTGCTCGGCGTCCGCGCGGTGATCGCGGAGTCCTATGAGCGCATCCACCGCTCGAACCTGATCGGCATGGGCGTGCTGCCGCTGCAGTTCCCGGAGGGCGAGAACGCCGAATCGCTGGGCCTGACCGGTGAGGAGACCTTCGAGATAACCGGAGTCGAGGCGCTCAACGAGGGCAGCACGCCGCGGACGGTAAGGGTCAAGGCGAACGACAAGGAATTTGACGCGCGGGTACGCATCGACACGCCGGGCGAGGCCGAGTATTACCGGCACGGCGGCATCATGGAGTACGTGCTGCGTTCACTGCTCTAGCGCAGGCCAGGAGGTGGTGTCGTGCAGGTCAGCAGGCGGCGGAATTACGTCCAAACCGCGGTGATCAAGAGACGAATTCGGTTGAATATCGACATAACTGCTCTGTTGATCACCAGCGTTCGGGCGACGAGATCAACTGAGAGAAGCCCGAGTTCATCTTCAGGTAACGACTTGGTGACATTGCTGTAGCCAGCGCGCTGCGGCGTATATGTTCGCGGCCGAAACATTCGCAGAGGCCCGGGGGGCCCAGACACATGGAAGGGCGTGACGGCCGATGCGCAAAGGCGCAGTTGTCCTCGTCGCCACGGCGGCCGCTGCAGCGCTGGCTCTTGCCGCCTGCAGCTCGAGCAAGAAAGGCACCACTGGCTCCTCAAGCCCCGGCGCAGGTGGCGGCTCCGGCTCGTCCAGCGCTAGCGGCAGCGCTAGCGGTAAGCCGCAGGTGGGCGTGATCCTGCCTGACACGACGACCTCGAACCGCTACACGCTGTACGACGCCCCGCTGCTGAAGAAGGCGTTCGACGCCGCGGGCGTTCCCTCGACAATCCAGAACGCGCACGGGTCGAGTTCCACGTTCGTGGCCGACGCGCAGGCGATGATCACGCAGGGCGTCAAGGTCCTGCTGATCGACCCGGCTGACCCGCAGACCGGCATCAGCGTCGAGAAGTCCGCGCAGGCCGCAGGCGTGCAGGTCATCGACTACGACCGCGTCAACCTCGGCGGCTCGGCGTCCTACTACGTCTCGTTCGACAACGTGAAGGTCGGCGAGCTTCAGGCGCAGGGTCTGCTCAACTGTCCGGGCATCGGGAGCAAGCCGAACATCATCGAGCTCAACGGCGGCACCGACATCGACAACAACGCCGTGCTCTTCAAGCAGGGCGCGCACAACATCTGGTCGCAGAAGGGCATCAAGCCCAAGGTCGAGACCGACGTCAAGGGCTGGGACAACACCGTCGCGGCCACCGACTTCCAACAGGCCTACACCCAGGACCCGAGTGTCCAGGGCGTGCTGGCCGCCAACGACGGCATCGCCGCGGCGGCGATCTCGACGCTGAAGCAGCACCACCAGCAGATCCCGGTCACCGGGCAGGACGCAACGATCCAGGGCATCCAGTTCATCCTCACGGGTGACCAGTGCCTGACGATCTTCAAGGACGTCAGCAAGGAAGCCGACGCTGCCTCGAAGCTCGCCATCGATATCATCCACGGCGACAAGGCTGCAGCGGACGCGCTTGCCACTGGCTCACTGCACGACCCTCAGAACGGCCGGACCATCAAGTCGGTCCTGCTGGTTCCTGAGGTCATCACCAAGTCCAACATCCAGGACGTCATCAAGGCCGGCGCGCTCACCAAGGCGGACATCTGCAAGGGCATCCAGGCCGCTTGCACCAAGGCCGGTCTTTGACCCGATGACCGGGGC
>DATFTS010000234.1:0-3923 GCA_035261645.1 Jatrophihabitans sp.
GTACTGTCACGAGTATAGGACGTTTAGCTAATTACCGACCAGATGGAGAGCAACGAATGGGCGGGCGCGGTGTGGGGCTGGGGTTGGCGGTCGGGTCGGCCGCAACCTTCGGAACCTCCGGCAGCTTCGCCTCGTCGCTCATGGCCGACGGGTGGTCGGCCGCTGCAGCCGTCACCGTACGGGTCGGCATCGCCGCCCTGCTACTGACCGTGCCTGCGCTGCTGCAACTACGCGGGCAGTGGGCACTGCTGCGGCGCAGCGCCGGTGCGGTGATCAGCTACGGCGTCTTCGCGATCGGCGCCGCGCAACTGTTCTTCTTCAACGCGGTCGAGCACGTCTCGGTCGGCGTCGCGCTGCTGCTCGAATACTCCGGCACGCTGCTGGTGGTCGCGTGGGTGTGGTTGCGGCACGGGCAACGGCCGAGGCGGCTCACCGTGATCGGCGGCGCGGTGGCGATCGTCGGCCTCATCCTCGTGCTCGACATCCTGGGCAGCGCGCACATCGACCCACTCGGCGTGCTGTGCGGCCTGGGTGCGGCCACCGGGCTCGCCGTCTACTTCGTGCTGTCGTCGAAGACGCACGACCAGTTGCCGCCGATGGCACTGGCCTGGGCTGGGCTGTCGATCGGCACGGTAGTCCTGCTCGTCGCCGGCGCCACCGGCATCGTGCCGATGCGTGCCTCGACCGCCGACACGAAGCTGGCCGGGCACCACACGAGTTGGCTCGTGCCCGTCATCGGGTTGTCCCTGGTGGCCGCGGTCATCGCCTACTCGGCCGGCATTGCCGCCGCCCGGCTGCTGGGCGCCCGGTTCGCGTCGTTCGTCGGGCTGGCCGAGGTGCTCGCCGCTGTCCTCTTCGCGTGGGTGTTGCTCGGGCAGCGGCCGACGGCGGTGCAGCTGCTCGGTGGGCTGGTCGTGCTGGCCGGCATCGCACTCGTGCACGCCGACGAGAAGGGCGAGGCCCATCTGGCAGTCAGGCCGGAGCTCGAACCGGCCGTCTAGATTGGCCTCGTGCGCGAGGTGTCGGTCGCAGCTGATCGGCTTGAGCGATGGCTGGCCGGCTTCAGTGCGCGGCACGGCGCGACGCAGATGTCCGCGGGCGAGGAGACCGTCGAACTCGCCGGTGCAGACGGCGCCCGTGCCTGGGTCGCCGTGCCGTTCCCCCCGTTGACCGGCGATCTTGTGGCGCACGTGCGGCAGCGGCGCCGCGTCGGCGTGCTGCTCGTCCGCCGCGGCGGCTACGCAGCCGGCGTGTTCGACGGCGCGGAACTGGTGGCGTCCAAGGTCGGCGCCGGATACGTCCAGGGCGGCACGAAGGCTGGTGGGTGGTCGCAGCAGCGTTACGCGCGGCGGCGGGCCAATCAGGCAACGGCGGCTTTTGCCGAGGCGGCCGACGTCGCAGCCCGCGTGCTCGGCGGCGAGCAGCTCGACGCGCTGGTCGCCGGCGGCGATCGAGCAGCCGTCCGCGCCGTGCTCGCTGACCCGCGGTTGGCGCATCTGCAGCCAGTCGGGCCGTGGCTGGAGGTCAAGGACCCCAAACATGCAGTTCTGGTCGCAACCGAGCAGCAGTTCCGCGCCGTACGAATCCGTTTGGACCCGTGAGCGACGGCGCGCCCACCGGTGCGGGCCGACTGCCGACTCTGGTAGGCAGAACGTATGGGGACGGCAGACGCGATCGCGCCATTGACCAAGCGGCCCGCATGGGCCGCTCTTCACGAGCACTACGCGGAGATATCCCGCCTCCATCTGCGGCAACTGTTCGACGCGGACGCGACGCGTGGTGAACGGCTGACGGCCGAGGCGTGCGGCATCTACCTGGACTACTCGAAGAACCGCATCACGGACGACACGCTGCGGCTGCTGCTCGAACTCGCTGAGCAGTCAGGACTGCGCCAGCGGATCGAGGCGATGTTCTCGGGTGAACGCATCAACGTCACCGAGAACCGCCCCGTGCTGCACGTCGCGTTGCGTGCGCCCAAGGGCGCGAGCGTCGAGGTCGACGGCGTGAACGTGGTGCCGGCCGTGCACGAGGTGCTCGACCGGATGGCCGAATTTGCCACGTCGGTACGCGAGGGCAAGTGGATCGGACACACCGGCCAGCCGATCCGCAACGTGGTCAACATCGGCATCGGTGGCTCGGATCTCGGGCCGGTGATGGCCTACGAGGCGTTGCGCTACTACTCGATGCGCGAGCTGACCTTCCGCTTCGTGTCGAACGTCGACGGGACGGACTTCGTCGAGGCCACTCGCGACCTCGACCCCGCGGAGACGCTGTTCATCGTCTCGTCCAAGACGTTCACCACGCTTGAGACGATGACCAATGCGACAACGGCACGCCAGTGGCTGCTCGCCGCGCTGGGTGACGAGAGCGCGATCGCGAAGCACTTCGTCGCGGTATCGACGAACGCCGAAGCAGTGGCCGCATTCGGCATCGACGTCATGAACATGTTCGGCTTCTGGGACTGGGTGGGCGGTCGCTACTCGATGGACTCCGCCATCGGCCTCTCGACCATGATCGCCATCGGGCCGGACGCGTTCCACGACATGCTTGCCGGCTTTCGCGAGATGGACGTGCACTTCCGCACGGCGCCGTTCGAGTCGAACCTGCCGGTACTGCTCGGGCTGCTGACGGTCTGGTACACCGACTTCTTCGGTGCGCAGACTCAGGCGATCCTGCCCTACGACCAGTACCTGAAGCGATTCCCCGCCTACCTTCAGCAGCTGACCATGGAGTCGAACGGCAAGCACGTGACGCTCACCGGCGAGCCGGTCGACTATCAGACCAGTCCGGTCTTCTGGGGCGAGCCGGGGACGAACGGCCAGCACAGCTTCTATCAACTGCTGCATCAGGGGACCGAGCTGGTGCCGGCCGACTTCATCGGCTTCAGCCACTCGCTCAACCCGGTCGGTCGGCACCATGACTTGCTCACTGCAAACGTGTTCGCGCAGGGCGAGGCCCTCGCGTTCGGCAAGTCCGCGGAGGAGGTGCGCGCAGAGGGCACGCCGGACTGGCTGGTGCCGCATCGCGTCTTCGAAGGCAACCGTCCGACGAACACGATGCTGCTCGACCGGCTGACCCCGCACACGCTCGGCACCTTGATCGCCCTGTACGAGCACAGCGTGTTCACGCAAGGCACGGTCTGGTCGATCAACTCGTTCGACCAGTGGGGCGTCGAGCTCGGCAAGGTGCTCGCCAAGAAGGTCGCCGACGAACTGACCGCGACCGGCGAGCCCGAGTTGCGGCACGACAGCTCGACCAACACACTCATCCGCCGCTACCGCGCCGCACGCAAGGGAGTTTGAACCATGCAGTTGGGGATGATCGGCTTGGGGCGGATGGGCGCGAACATCACGCGCCGAGCCATGCAAGCGGGACATACGGCCGTCGCCTTCGACACCCACGCCGAGAGTGTTGAGGCACTCGAGGCAGAGGGAGCCGCCGGCGCACGGACGCTGGAGGAGTTCGTCCAGAAGCTGGAAAAGCCGCGCGTCGCGTGGGTGATGGTGCCGGCCGGAGTGACCGGCGCGGTGGTCGAGCAGCTGGCCGGGTTGATGGAGCCCGGCGACATCATCATCGACGGCGGCAACTCGAACTACCGCGCGGACATCGACCGTGCCGCCGCGCTGCAGCCGAAGGGCATCCACTACGTCGACATCGGGACGAGCGGCGGCGTCTGGGGCCTCAAGCGTGGCTACTGCCTGATGATCGGCGGCGAGGACGAGGTCGTCGCGCATCTCGAACCGCTACTGCGCTCGATCGCCCCCGGTGTAGGTGACGTCCCCCGCACGCCCGGCCGCAGCGGCGACCCGGCGCCGGAGGAACAGGGTTACCTGCACTGCGGCCCGAACGGGGCGGGGCACTTCGTCAAGATGGTGCACAACGGCATCGAGTACGGGTTGATGGCCGCGTACGCCGAGGGACTC
>DATFTS010000235.1:0-2291 GCA_035261645.1 Jatrophihabitans sp.
CGGAACCGTGGCCGTCGACCTCGCACCCGACGGTGTGCTGACCATCGCGAACACCGGACCGACCGTGCCGCCCGAGCAGGTACCCGCGCTGTTCGAGCCGTTTCGCCGGCTCGGCGGCGAACGCCTCGACCACGGCGGCGGGGTAGGGCTGGGGCTGACGATCGCGCGCTCCATCGTCGCCGCGCACGGCGGATCGATCCACGCACGCGCGAATCCGGACGGCGGCCTGACGGTCGAGGTGCGACTGGCGACGTCCTGAAGGCGGCGATCACGCGCCGGCAAAGCCGTGCTGGCGCCAGGCCTCGTACACCGCCACTGCCGCGGAGTTCGAGAGGTTCAGTGACCGACGTCCGGGCAGCATCGGGATCCGCAACCGATCGGTGACGTTCGGATCCGCGAGAACCTCGGCTGCGAGACCGGTCGGCTCCGGCCCGAACATCAACACGTCACCCGCACGGTAGGCGACGTCGTTGTAGGCCGTGACGCCGTGCGCGGTGAACGCGAACACCCGGGCGGGCAGCACCGCCGACCAGAGTGCATCGAGCGTTGCATGCACGGACACCGTGGCGAGGTCGTGGTAGTCGAGCCCGGCGCGACGCAACTGTGCGTCGGTCATCGTGAAGCCCAGTGGCTCGACGAGATGCAGGTGCGCACCGGTAACGGCGGCCAGCCGGATCGCATTGCCGGTGTTGGGTGGGATGCGCGGCTCGACGAACACGACGTGAAACACGGTTCACCCTAATCCGGGTGTGTCCCTATTGCCGCTGCCCGGCGCTCGACAACACCGCGTCCATCGCGACGATCGAGCGGAACGGAGGTGTCTTCGAGGCCATTCGCGACACGAAGTTCGGTCCGGCCCGGCGCTACTGGATCGACCTCTCGCCATGACTGTGCTCGGTGCCAGTGATCAACTGCAAGTACTGGCTGATCTTTGACCCCGATCCGCAGTTGATCAAGGCTTCGCGACCCTTTGCGCTGGGCGGGGTCAGAAGCGGAAGCGGGTAAGTCCGCCCGGCTCTGTCGACAAGACCACGATCGCCGAGCGTGGCTCGATGCGATACACGTTCCACGGCGGCGGTCCTTGCGACGGTGCGTTGAACGGGGCCGTGATGCCCGACCCGCTTTCGTCGGGCTCCGCCGGCCAACCGTTGTCCGCCCACGCCTTGGCAACGCGCGCCACTGCGTTCGGCTCGGTCACCCGCGCCGCGTCACCCTCGATGACCACGTCGGCGTCGCGGATCGACACCGCGAGCGAACACCGCGGATCGCGGGCGACGTTGCGCCCCTTGCGTGTACCCGTGCCGGTCTGGAACCAGAACGTGCCGTCCAGCCAGACCGCGCCGACCGCCGTCAGGTGCGGACTGCCGTCCTCGTTGACGGTGGACAGCCAGGTCGAGCGGGAGTTCACCGCCTCCGGGGTCGGCGCCGAGCCCGCGTCGAGCTTCTCGACAATGCTGGCCCAGTCCACCGGCGGAAGGCCGTCCGCGGTACCCAGGTTGATGACCTGTTGGACCTCGTGCGCGTGGCTGCTGCCCATGATCTCCTCCAGAAGTGAGTGGCCGTCTTCATCCATGCGTCGATCGAAAGGCGTCGGATTCAACATGATGACCGCAGCATTTCGTGGACCGCTGCGGCCGTGACCGCGAGGTTCGTCGCCCGGCCCTGGGCTTACTGGGTGTGTCCCTATTACACCGCCGAGGGCGAGTGCGATTCCGGCCCATCCGTCCGGACATGCCGGAGATCGTGGCATCCTCTTCGTCGTGGCCTTCGTGGCGAGACACGACATCCGAGGCGGCCCAGAACGACCTCGATGGGCTGCTGAACGCCGTCCTTCCATTTGCCGAGCAGACCCTTGCCAAGCACGGCGAACTCTTCCCGTTCGGCGCGGGCGTTGATGTGGGCGGCCAAGTCGCGATGCTCGCCGCTGACCCGGAGTTGGGCGAGCATCCAGCGTCCAATCAGGTGCTCGATGCCCTGTACCAGGGGGCGCGCGCGGAGGCAGCTTCGCGTCGTGCGGTGGCGTTCGTTGCCGATGTCCGAGCAAACGTGGGCGATGCCCTGCGTATCGAGCTCGCGCACCGGGAAGGTGTCGCGCTGGTGCTCCTCATCCCGTATTCGCGCACCCGGTTCACGAAGAAGATGACGCTGGGACAAATGAGCGGCGGCGCCGGGGAGCGCCGCATCTTCGTTGATTAGGCCCTCCAGTTTGTGTGTGGCGACGGAGCGGGGAGACACGCCGGCGCATCGCCCGCTGCATCGCCACACGCTGTGCCGGCGACGATAGCGAGAAG
>DATFTS010000236.1:0-6037 GCA_035261645.1 Jatrophihabitans sp.
GTCCAGTAGGGCCCCAGCACGAAATCGGCGGCCGGCACGTCCCGCTCCCCCGCCGGCGACCGCAGCACCAGCCGAGCATCGACTGCGATGAGCAGCGCGATCACATCCGAGCGCGGTTCAGCGAAGCAGACGTTGCCACCAAGCGTGCCCTGTGCGCGCACCCGTGCGTTGCCGACCCTCTCCTCGACGGCCGCGAGCAACGGCGCGTGCGTGCGCACCAGCGGGTGCCGTGCGATCTCGTCATGGGTCGCGCCGGCGCCGACCCGGAGCCGGGCGCCGTCAACCGAGATGTCGTTCAGTTCGGCGATGCGCTTCAGATCCACGAGCGTGGCCGGTGTCAGCAGCCCCATCTTCATGGCGAGCAGCAACTCGGTTCCGCCTGCGTATGGCAGGGAATCCTCACCGAGCGCGCTCACGGCGGAACGGATGTCAGCAGCACGGACGAGCGAGAACGGGGCGAGCACGCTCAGCCGCCGAGTTCGCTAGCGGCGTGCACAAAGAACTCATCGATGATCTTCGTGGCCTTCTGCTTGATCATGCCGGCGCCGAGGCTGGCCACGCGGCCCACCACCTCATAGCTGCCGGTGGCGCGGATCATCGTCTGACCGTCCGGCTGTGGCTCGAGCGTCAGGGTGGCGTCGACGCCGATACGCGATGAGACCTGCCGGTCCTCGCCGCTGGCCCGCACCCGGATGCGCCGGCCGATCTCCACCTCGCTCACCTTGATGTCGAGGTCCGCGCGCAGTTTAAAGGGCCCCATCCGGTCCATCAGCACCGCTTCGTAGTGCTCGAGCGCGGTGAGCTCCTTTGCCTCGTGCAGGATCGTCACCCAGCCGACGAGCCGCGGGACGTCTGTGACGATCGCCCAGCAGTTTTCGGGATCGGAATGGACGAGCAGGTCCCGTCCGAAGGTCATCGACGGCATGTCACTCCCAGAAACCGAGCGGGCGGTATATGAATCAGGATCGCAGCTTGGGCAGCACCTCGTTGCCGAGGAGTTCAATCTGCTCGTACCACTTGTCGAACTTGAACCGGAAGTCGAACACCAGGTGCTCGACGCCGAGCTGCTCGAACTTCTTGCACTCCGCTACGGCATCGTCCGGGTTGCCCGCGATGAGCTGACCCTCGAGGTCCTCTACGGTCTCGAACTGGCCCGACGGCGGCTTTACCGCGAACTTCGCCTTGTTCGCCCACGCCAGCAGTCCGGGGATGTTGACGTGTTCCAGCGCCTTCTCCCGCGTCTGCTCGATCGAGGTCGGCGGGATGACTGCAATCGTCGGCCGTTTGCGCCCCGCGGCCGTGGCGAGCTCATCGATCGTCCGGATCCGCTTGTCGAGAGTGCGCATCGAGATGCGACCCGGCATCCACCCGTCGCAGAATTCGACCGCCAGCCGCGCGGAACGCGGGGTCGCACCGCAGTACCAGAACGGAACCGGACCGCCGAGCGGTTTGGGCTCGATGGTGACGTCCTTGAACTCGAAATAGTCGTCCGAGTAAGAGACGTCGTTCTCGGTCATCACCTTGCGCAGGACCGCCGCGTTCGAACGGACCAGTTCGACGCGGTCGGCCTCACCCATGCCGACGGCTTCGAATTCGTGGTCGAAGGTGCCTGCCCCGTAGCCGAGGATGACCCGCGGGCCTACCAGATGCGTCATTGTGCCGACCATCAGCGCCGTGACGAGTGGGTGTCGGAATGGGATCAGCGATCCGGTGCCCAGCTGGATGCGCGAGGTCACCGCTCCGATCGCAGTCAGCGTGGTCAACGCGTCGTAGAAGGTGCGGTTCGGCTTTTCCATCTCGCCGTGCGGCTCGAACACCAGATGGTCGCGAACCCAGACCGAGTCGAACCCGAGTTCCTCCGCGCGCTGCGAGCCCTTCAGCAGCTTGTCGCGGTCGGCTTCCTCGCCGAAGTGCGGCAGTAACAAACCGTATTTCGTCATCGCGGTACAGATCTCCTCACGTGAGCATCGACACCGGTCGGAGCCAGGTGAACGGATGCAGACCGGCGCCGAACGAGAGGACTGGTCCCGGGCGTACCGCGGTTGGCCACCGCAAATCCAAGGATTGAGCCTCTTTCCACTCAAAGGATATGGTATCCAATTACGAAGTCAAGGAAGTCGTCCACATGGTCAACTTGCGGTGGCGAGGCGCGGAGGTCAGTGATCCCTGGCAGTGCAGCGCGCGGCGCGAAGCCCACCCGGGCCAGCCCGTTCCGCAACCGCAACTTCCGCTGGTATTGGGCCGGCGGCTTGGTGTCCAACGTCGGCACATGGCTGCAGAACGTGAGCGGCTCGGTCTATGTGCTGGCCGAGACGCATTCGACGTTCTACGTCGGCATGCTCAACCTGGCGACGTTCATTCCGATCGTCTTGTTCTCGATGGCCGGCGGGGTCATCGCCGACCGGTACGACCGCCGCGCCGTCGTGAATCTCACGTCGGCCGTCTCCGCTGTCATCGCCGCCGTCATCACTGTCTGCGCGACAACGCACACCCTCTCACCGTGGTTGCTGATCACCCTGACGTTCGGCATCGGCAGCTCCTACGCCATCAACAAGCCCGCGATGATCGCGATGCTGCCCGCGGTCGTCCCGGACAACGACATCTCGCACGCGACCGCCATCAACACCCTGCAGTTCAACATCGGCCAGGTCGTCGGCTCGTCGCTGTCCACGTTGCTGCTCGCGTTGACGTCGTACTCCATCGCGTTCGGTGTCAACGCCATCAGCTTCGTGGGCCCGATTCTCGCGATGGTCATGCTGCGGCTACCGGCGTCCGGGCATGCGCATGCGGTATCGCGTCGAGGAAGCGGCCGCGAGGGCGCGAAGTTCGTCCTGAGGTCCCCGGTCATCCTGCCCATCCTCGGAGCGGTGATCCTCAGCAACGCATCGGTCGAGTGCCTGCGGACGATGGCGCCGGCGGTGACGACCCGCATCCTGCACGCCTCGCAGTCATCGACCGGACTGCTCGTCACCGGCTTCAGCGTCGGCGCGACCGTCGGGGTGCTCTGCTTCGGCTTGACCTCCAAGCACGTCGCCGGCCACCTGCTGCTTGTCACGGCGTTCACCCTGCAGGGCATTGGCCTGATCGGAACGGCATTCTCGCGCGTCGAGTGGGTCAGCGCGCTGTGTGCGGTGCCGATCGGGCTCGGCTTCGCGTTCAACATCCCGATCCTGAGCGGCGCACTGCAGCGGCTGAGCCCCGAGGAGTTCCGCGGCCGGGTGATGTCCTTCTTCAACATGGCGATGATCGGCATGCGTCCGCTGTTCTCCGTCACCGCCGGCAGCCTCGGCACGTTCATGAGCCCGGCCGTCGTACTGCTGCTGTTCGTCGCCTTCCCGGTCATCGCCATCCGCCTGGCCGGGATGACGAACCGTGCGCTGCAGCGCAGCACTGCCCCCGGTGACGGCGTGCCTCAGACCGCGCCGCTGGGCCCCGCGGAGGCCGCAGCCGCGTCCTCGATGCCTTCCTCCTCGTCCGCCGTCGCGAAACCGACCTCGGGCACGTAGCGCACGAGCAGTAGCGCGACCACGGCGGCCGAGCAAGCGGTGAACAGGAACGAAGCGCCGTAGCCCACTTGGACGGCGAGCAGCGCGAAGATCGTCGGACTCACGCTGGTGCCGGCCTGGCCGGTGAATCGCCATATGCCGAGGAAGACACCGCGCCCGCTCTCGGGCGCGACGTCCGCGCCGACCGTTTGGATCGATCCGCTGGTGAGCGCCTGGCCGGCGGCGGCGAGCAAGAACACCGCGACGTACCAGACGAGCGAGAGGTGCGCGAAGGCGGAGACTGCAAGTCCGACCATGGTGATCATGACTGCGGTGAAGCCCGGCACCATCGTGCGGCGCCGGCCGAACCGGTCCATCAACCAGCCGCTCAGAAAGCCGATGGGCAAGGAGAGTGCGGCCGCGGCGGTGGCGAGATAGCCGATCTCCTTGGCGCTGAGGTGGTAGGCGAACGCGGCGTACAGGTGCAACAGATCGGCGGAGATCGGCCCGCGGGTGAGTCCGGCGAACAGTGCCACGCCGAAGTAGGCCAGCCGCGGCAGCACGATCCCACGCAGCGGCAGGCGGCGCCGCCCCGCTGTCCTCCCTGCGGAGCCGAGCTCATCCGGGATCCTGCGAGCGAACGCGAACATCGGGACGAGCGTCGCCAGCGCGAGCGCGCCATACGCGACGAACGGGGCGCGGACTCCCCACTCCGCGACAAGGAAGCCACCCAGCACCGGACCGGTCAGCTTGCCGGTGTTGTCCATGCCGAACATCCAGCTGACCTGACGCCCGCGTTGATCGGGAGCGGCGGAGTAGGAGACCGTGGCCAGCCGCGCCATGATCCAGGTCTGCGCCGCGCAGCCGTTGAAGAAACGCAGCACGAGCAGTTCCGGGAACGAGCCCGCGGTAGCCACCAGGAACGCGACCACAGCGGTAAGGACGGGACCGAGAATCAGCACCCGGCGGGCACCGATACGGTCGATCAACCAGCCTGCCGGCAGGGTGCCGACCAGGTTGCCCAGCAGGAACGCCGTAACAACGCCGGTCGCCACCCCGAAGCTGACATGGAATGAACGAGCCAGCGAGGGCACGGCCGGAACGGCCATGCCGGCGCCGAGGGCAAGCGTCAGCGCCGGCACGTAGGTCGCGAGAAACGCCTCGGGGGACAGTGCCCGTGTCTGCCCAGCGGGCACTAGACCGCTCGTCCGGTCGGGGTCGAACGGCCCGGCACCTCAGTTGCTGCCGGACCCGCTCTGGGCGAGCTGCGCCTTTGCCTGCTGCCCGAACGAAGTATCAACCCATTGCGCAGTGGGCACCGCCTTGTCGATGGCCTTGGCCTGCAGGAACAGCGTCTGCGCCTGGTTGATGAGCGAGGTGTCCAGGATCGTGCCGTCCGGGAACGCACCACCGCTGCGCAGCGTGTCCAGCAACTGACCGGTCTGGGCCTTGTCACTGCCCTGCACCAACGCGAGCGTCTCGGAGAGCACGTCGTTCTTGTTCTTCGGGTCGTTGAACCACTCGAACGCTTCCAGCGTCGCCTTGTTCACCTCGACGGCGAGCTTCTTGTGACCGGTGAGCCAAGACTTCATCGCGAACATGTTGTCGTCGTAGAGATTCGGCGACTGCCGGGTGTAGTCGTAGAGCACGGTGTAGCCCTTGGGCTGGAGCTGTACCTGCGCGGAGTGACTGAGCATCGTCGCGTCGATGCGCCCGGCGACCATCGCTGCCAGCCGCTCCGACTGCCCGCCGGCAGTCACCATGTGCACCTGACCGACGCTGAGGCCGGCCTGCTTCAGCACGATGAGCGCCTGCGCCCAGTTGACGCCGACCGTGTCGATGACCCCGATCTTCTTGCCGGCGAGATCGGACAGCGACTTGATGCCCGGGCGCGCGATGAAGACGTAGTCCTGACGCGGCTGCAGCAGATCGAAATCGACGAGCGGGATGCCCTGGGCCACGGCGGCGATGCCGCCGGCGACCGCTTCTGCGTACGCGTCGAAGTCTCCGCGGCGCAACTCGGCGACCTGGACGTTGGACGACGCATCGCTGAACTGGATCGACGCATTGACGCCGTCCTTCTTGAGGATCTCGATCATGTGCGCCTCGACGACTTTGTTCGCCGTGGCCGTACTGGCGACGATCAGCTTGAAGCGCTGACCTTTCACTCCGTCCCCGGAGGCCTTCGTGCCGCCCCCACCGCCGCTGCAAGCCGCGAGCAGGGTCGCTGTGCAGACGGCTGCCAGCGAGGCCAGTGCCGCGCGGTGCGTGGCTGCGCGTCGTGGGTTCGCTCTCACGGTGTACCTCCGGTGATGTTGCGATGGTTTTTGAATACTGAATTCACATATATTTGGACAGCGGAGCCGGCTCGGCTCAGCGAACTTTGCGGCCGCCCGCAGGCGGATCTAATTGCGGCTCCACGTCGGTTCGGGCTCGTCGCGCCGCGCTGCGCGCTCCCCCGCGGTGTCGCCCCCGTTGAGTACCAGGCTGAGCACGTGGTCGCGCAACTGCGCGACGTGGTAGTTGCCGAGCATTTCGGTGCGCTGCAACCT
>DATFTS010000237.1:0-4807 GCA_035261645.1 Jatrophihabitans sp.
GGTGGGACCCGTCGGCATCGCCCGGCCCTGAGGAGTCAGGTTGGTCCCCCGTCCCCGTGCTCGGCGCGCCCTTCTCCGCGTCGCAGTGCCAGCTGTTGCCGTCGTCGCGCTGATCGCATCAGCCGGCGCCGTCACCCACGCACCAGCGATGAAGGACGCCGCCCAGCACCGCGGCGGTCACCGGATCGGCACGGCGCTCGCAGTCAGCCGCAACAAGCCGGCGCCCGCGAAGCCGAGTTCCAAGCCGACTCCTGCGCCGACGTCCGAGGCCCCGAGCTCACCGACTCCGGACCCCACGTCGAGCACGCCGACTCCGGATCCCACCACAAGCACGCCGACGCCCGACCCGACTTCTTCGTCGGGCGACAACTCCTGTGGTCCAGCGGCGCCGGGGAAGGCGGACGGCAGTCCGTGGGTCTGCACCTTCGACGACGAGTTCAACGGAACGACGCTCGACCGCAGCAAGTGGTTCGTACAGACGACCGCGGCCAGTGGCTTCCACTCCGGCGCCGAGTGCTTCGTCGACAGCCCAAACAACATCTCGATCGACGATGGCACGCTGAACCTGACCGTGCGCGAGGAGGATGCGCCGTTCACCTGCGCGAATCCCGGCGCGTCCGGCGACTACAGCACGCAGTACACCAGCGGCACGGTCAACAGCCTGGGCAAGTTCTCGCAGACGTACGGACGGTTCGAGGTACGCGCGAAGCTGCCCGCGACCACCGTCAAGGGTCTGCAGGAGACCTTCTGGCTCTGGCCCAACAACCCGACCAAGTACGGCCTGTGGCCGGCATCGGGCGAGATCGACTTCGCCGAGTTCTACAGCGGCGCGGCCGGGTGGAACATCCCGTACCTGCACTACAAGCTGGAACAGTCGACGGTCAACTGGGACTCGAACACGAACGTCTACACCGCCCTGCCCGGCCCCAATGCTCAGCCCGGCATGAACTGCCGCATCAACCAGGCCGGCTTCAACACCTACACGGCGACCTGGCAACCCGGGCAGATCGTGCTCCAGGTGAACGGGCAGAACTGCATCGTCGACAACTACTCGGCGAGCAACGTCGCTGACCCGGCGCCGTTCAACCAGCCGTTCTTCATCGCCCTGACGCAGGCGCTCGGCATCGGCAACAACAGCTTCGTGCCGGGGACGACGCCGCTGCCCGCGACCACGCAGGTCGACTACGTCCGGGTGTGGAGTTAGGGGTCACAGCGGGCGGACGGCGGGTCCCGGGCCGGGATTCAGTACGCTGCAGCGGTGCAGAAAGTCCTCATCGCGAATCGTGGCGAGATCGCGGTCCGCGTCATCCGGGCCTGCAAAGACGCGGGCTACTCCTCGGTAGCCGTCTACGCCGACCCTGACCGAGACGCGCTGCACGTCCGGATGGCCGACGAGGCTTATGCCCTCGGCGGCACGACACCCGGCGACTCGTACCTCGTCATCGACAAGGTCATCGACGCCGCCAAGCGCGCCGGCGCCGACGCCATCCACCCCGGCTACGGCTTTCTCTCGGAGAACGCGGACTTCGCGCAGGCGGTGCTCGACGCAGGGCTGACCTGGATCGGGCCGTCCCCGCAGGCCATCCGCGACCTCGGCGACAAAGTCACCGCACGGCACATCGCGATGGCTGCCGGCGCGCCGCTGGTGCCGGGCACGCCCGACCCGGTGTCGGGTGCGGACGAGGTCGTGGCGTTCGCCCGCGAGCACGGCCTGCCAGTGGCGATCAAGGCCGCCTTCGGCGGCGGTGGCCGCGGCCTGAAGATCGCCCGCACACTTGACGAGATCCCGGACCTTTACGACAGCGCGGTGCGTGAGGCGGTCGCCGCGTTCGGCCGGGGCGAGTGCTTCGTCGAGCGCTATCTCGACCGCTCGCGCCACGTCGAGGCGCAGGTGCTTGCCGACCACCACGGCAACGTCATCGTCGTCGGCACCCGCGACTGCTCGCTGCAGCGGCGCAACCAGAAACTCGTCGAGGAGGCGCCGGCGCCGTTCCTCTCCGACGAGCAGCGAGCGACTATCCACCAGTCGGCGAAGGCGATCTGCCGCGAGGCGAAGTACCACGGTGCCGGCACCGTCGAGTACCTGGTCGGCAGCGACGGCGTCATCAGCTTCCTCGAGGTCAACACCCGGCTGCAGGTGGAGCACCCGGTCACCGAAGAGACCAGCGGCATCGACCTCGTCCGCGAGCAGTTCCGGATCGCCGAGGGTGAGAAGCTGCGCTTCACCGAGGACCCGACGCCGCGCGGGCACGCCTTCGAGTTCCGCATCAACGGCGAGGACCCGGGCCGCAACTTCCTGCCCGCGCCGGGCACCGTCACGACCTACCGCGAGCCGGCCGGCCCCGGCGTGCGCGTCGACTCCGGCATCGAGGCCAACTCCGTCATCGGCGGGGCGTTCGACTCGCTGCTCGCCAAGCTGATCGTCTACGGCGAGAGCCGCACCGAGGCGCTCGAGCGGGCGCGTCGTGCATTGGACGAGTACGTGGTCGAGGGCATGGCCACTGCGCTGCCGTTCCACCGTGCAGTCGTGCGCGACCCGGCGTTCACGTCCGAGCCGTTCACAGTCTTCACCCGGTGGATCGAGACCGAGTTCGACAACACCATCGAGCCCTACGCCGGGGCTGCCGGCGAATCCGCCGAGGCGCCGGAGCGCGAGACGATCGTCGTCGAGGTCGGCGGCAAGCGGCTCGAGGTGTCCCTACCCGCCGGATTCGGTGCTGGCTCAGGCGGCGGCGGCACGGCTGCCCGCAAGGCCGCACCGAAGCGCTCGGCCTCGGCGAAGCACGCTTCCGCAGTCTCGGGAGACACGCTTACTGCCCCGATGCAAGGGACGATCGTCAAGGTCGCGGCGGCTGAGGGCGACGTCGTCGAGGCCGGTCAGACGATCGTCGTGCTCGAGGCGATGAAGATGGAGCAACCGCTGAACGCGCACAAGGCGGGCACGGTCACCAACCTGAAGGCCGAGGTCGGTGCCGTCGTCACGTCCGGCAGCGTGATCTGCGAAATCAAGGACTGATCGTTTCCGCCGGACCTACCCCTCCAAGTTGTCCGCCCTTCCGGGCGCTATAGCCGCCGCACGCGCGGACAACTTGCGAGGAAGCGACTCGCCCTTCCAAAGTTGTCCGCCCTTCCGGGCGCTATAGCGGCCGCACGCGCGGACAACTTGCGAGGAAGCCGTGAAGCGCGGACAACTTGCGAGGAAGCGACGCGACGCGCAGGGCTGAGGGTCAGGTGCGGCGGGTTCGGATTCGGGTGATCATCTCGGCGCGCCGGCGCGCGAGCGTGGCCATCTCGTCGGCGCGCCGCCTCACGTCGGCCAGCTCGGTGCCGGTCGTGAACACCATGGCCCAGCCCTGTGCCTCGAGCTCGGGGATGCGCGCGACGATCTCGTCCTGCGCGACATGATGCGTTCCACTGAACTCGTGTTGCTCATCAACCACCGCGACCAGCACATGCCCCGCCGGCACGTCGGGCAGCGCCGCGACGATGATCTCGGCGTTGTCCCAGAACACGCCGGCGGCTCGGGCCTTGCCCTCGGCGGCGGTGCGCGCCTCGAGGCTGTAATCGCCGTGATTGGTCATCTGCGGGCCTTCAATCCAGATCGTCGTGCAGCATCAGCCGCCGGGCGGCTTCGGCGACCGAGCCGGACAACGACGGGTACACCCCGATTGTTCCGGCCAGATCGTTGACGGTGAGCCCACGCTGGACGGCCAGCGTGAGCGGGAAGATCAGCTCCGAGGCGTTGGGCGCGACGATGACGCCGCCGATCACCGCACCGGTCGCCGGCCGGCAGTAGATCTTGACGAACCCCTCGCGCTGCCCCTGCATCTTCGCCCGCGCGTTCGTCGCCAGGGGCAGCGTCACCTGCCGCGCCGGGATCGAGCCCGAGGCGATGGCGGCCGACCCGAATCCGACCGTCGCGATCTCTGGATGGGTGAACACGTTCGCCGCCACCGTCTTCAGCCGCAGCGGCGCTACCGCCTCGCCGAGCGCGTGCCACATCGCGATGCGGCCCTGCATCCCGGCAACCGACGCAAGCAGCAACACGCCGGTGCAGTCGCCGGCCGCGTAGATGCCCGCAACTGACGTCCGCGACACTCGGTCCGTCGCGATGTAACCATTCGCGTCAAGCGCTACACCCGCGTGCTCCAGCCCCAACCCCTCGACGTTCGGCACCGAGCCGACGCACATCAGCGCGTGCGACCCGGTCACCGTCCGGCCATCGACGAGTTCGACCACGACACCGTCCGACCCGGCGCGCACCGCTGCGGCTCGGGCCCGCTTCACCAGCGTGCCGCCACGGCTCGTGAACACGTCCTCGATGACCTCCGCAGCGTCCGGGTCCTCGCCCGGCAGCACCCGGTCACGGCTCGAGACGAGCGTCACCGGCGCGCCGATCTCGCAGTAGCCACTCGCGAACTCGGCGCCGGTGACGCCGGAGCCGATGACGACCAGATGGTCGGGCAGTTCCTTGAGGTCGTAGACGTCGCGCCAAGAAAGGATGCGTTCACCGTCGGGCACTGCGGTCGGCAACGTGCGCGGCGTGGCGCCAGTGGCGATGAGGACGACGTCTGCGTCGATGGTGTCCGCAACCGCGCCCGCCTCGTCCACCACCTCGACGCGGTGCGCACGGCCGGGTTGCTGCGGCGCGAACCGGCCACTGCCGCGCACGACGCCGACGCCCTCGTTGCGCAGCCTCGTCTCGATGTCATCGGACTGCTGCTGAGCGAGCGTCTTGATGCGCTCGTTGACGGCGGCAAGGTCGATCGCCGCGTCGGCCGCGGTGCCGACGCCGACCCGCCAGGCG